>JAFDIC010000448.1:1557-4750 GCA_019308525.1 Deltaproteobacteria bacterium | reverse complement strand
CTGGGCGATCTTGGGAAAGTCTTCCTTGCGTTCCAGGGGAATGCAGGCATCGATTACCGCTCGCGAGTTATACAGCGCCTTACCCTGCGTAAGGGGATCCAGCCGGCTACTCCAATTCTTTCGAAGGATGTCGATGTCCCGTTCCGGATCGCAGCGGGTCCCCATTGCCCAAATGACGTCGTAGAGGTTCGAGGGGTCGATGTCCTCGTCCACGACCACCGTAAAACGGTTCACATAGCCCGCAGGTGGAAGCTGGGAGGCCAGGAGCCCTGCCTGGCGGGAATGCCCGTAGTATTGCTGTTCTATAGAAACCACGTTGAAGGTCCTGCCCGAGCCGGCTTCATGGACCCACACTCCCTTTATGCCCGGGCAATCGGCCTTTTCCAGTTTTTCCCACAGGCCTGCGGAGCGTATGAAACAGCGTTCAAAAAGGTGGGAATGGGGGGGTCTCTGGGAAGCGGCGCAGGTCAGTATGGGATCCTTGCGATGAAGTATCCTTTGGACTACCATCACGGGCTCGGGTCTCCGGGACCCAGCGTAGTACCCTGTCCATTCACCAAAAGGCCCTTCCGGGGCCCGTTCGCCGGGTAGTACGTGCCCTTCCAGGACGATCTCGGCATTTGCCGGAATAGGAAGGCCTGTATGCTTGCCTTCGATCACCTCGATGGGTACCCCCGCAATTCCTCCGGCAAAGTCAAACTCGGAAACTCCCCAGGGGACCTGGTACCTGGCGGCGATGTAAAGCAGAGGGTCGATACCGACCACAACCACCATGGGACAGGGTTTGCCCCTGTCCAGGTATTTGTCCCGCTGGAGCCTGCCCTGCTTTCCCTGGGAAATATATGAAAGGACTTTCCTGTTATCCAGGACTTGGACCCTGTAAGTACCAAAATTCACCCAGCCCTCATCCGGGTCTCTGGTAACAACACCGCAGGCCGTTCCGATATATCTCCCCCCATCCAGCTCGTGGTGGAGAGGAACGGGGAACTTGAGCACATCCACTCCATCTCCCTCAGTTTCGTTTTCGAGGACAGGACCGGAATCCACGTAAACGGGAGGGATGGGATCCAATTCACGGACCCGTTCCCTGTAAACCATCAACATCTCCATCCTTGAGGAACCTTCGGTCTGGCAGCCCAGGGCCAGGGTGAAGCGTCCGGCAGAGGCCAGCATACCGTAAAGGCACTTGTAGCCTTCCGGGTAGCCGGGGATCTTTTCGAAGAGCAGGGCAGGCGCATCGACCGGCTTCTCACGGTAAACGATCTCGGTAATCGCCCCCATCTCCTTGTCCCAGTGCACGTTGCCTATCCTCTTCAACTCTCCCATGGATTCTACAATGGAGAGAAAATCTCTCAGGTCTCCGTATGGAACCTTTCTTTCCATCACGTCCTCCGCTTCTTCAAAGCCTCTGCCTTGTAATGTTCCCATGCCCTCTGCATGTGAGACGGTTCCAGTAATTGCCGCCCTCGGGCGAAGGCCTCGCAAAATCCCCGCTTGATAAGGATCTTGCTGGCAGAGATTACGTCCTCCTTGATTCCAGCGATTTGTGAGTTCACGGACATCGATTCCCTCCTTGCCATGTTCAGGGTAGATCGATCCTTGCTGGTCTTGACTTTCCCAGGGTAGCTCCCTATGAGTAAGCAGGAGGTGTTCGGCTCCTTCCGGATTGCAAGGGAAAAAAACACGTTGCCACCGAATCCAAGGGTATTCCTACATCAATTGATCTTTGAAACCGTCCTCGGGCTGGTCGGCCTGGATCAATCTCAAAAGATCCGGCTTGGAGACCTTCCCTGTCTTCGTCCTGGGGATAGCTTCTATAAACCGCACAACCTTGGGGATCTTGAATTCAGGGAGCTTTTTCCTGCAGTGTTCCAGGATCTCTTCTTTTTCAATCTTGGCCCCGGGCACCGGGACTATGAAGGAAGCCACTTCTTCTCCGTAGATCTTGTCAGGTATCCCGATGGTGACAGCTTCCTTTACTTTGGGATGCTCCATTAATCGATCATTGATTTCCATGGGTGAGATGTTTACCCCTCCCCTGATAATAACATCTTTTTTCCTGCCAGTGATAAATATATACCCGTCATGGTCTCTGTACCCGAGGTCCCCTGTGGAGAAGCCCCCTTCCGGGAACGGTTGGATTGTGCCGTCCTCTTTCAAATAACCGAGCCCCATGGACTTGCCCTTGACCATGATCTCTCCTTCCATCAGGACATCACATGCCTTCCCGGAGCCATTCACTATATCTACCTGTTTATATTTGAAGGGCGTGCCCACTGATCCTGTTTTTCGCCTGTCAGGCGGATTTCCCATCATCCACCCTGCTTCACTCATCCCTGCCATTTGATTGATAGGGATTCCATAGATTCTTTCAAAGGCCTTCTGCTTTTCGACGGACAGGGGGGCGGAGCTACTGGTGATAAACTTCAGGTGAGGCACATCCCTTTTATGGAGGTCGATGGGATCGGTTACCAGAATGTTGATAACAGTGGGGACACCTGATGAAATGGTGACATGGTTTTCCTTTAGCCAGTTTGCGAACCTTGTACGGGAAAACTTCCTGGCTAGTACCAGTGTGGCCCCCGTAAACATGCTTGACAGGATAGTGAGCAATTGCGGCGAGGCCCAGTTGTAAGCCCTGTACTCGAGCAGGATGTCATCTGAAGTGATACCCACCTTGTCAATCACTTCTGACACCATGTAAAAGAGTCCTTCGCGAGAGATAACAACACCTTTCGGAGTTTCCGTAGTACCGGAGGTAAAGAGTATCTCGGCTATATCCTCTTCACATCCCAAGTGCCCCTTGAAGCTAGGGGATTTGTCTCGAACAAGGGAAAACAACTCACCGTTTCCGCCTTTTTTGCCGTCAAGTTCTTCAAAGGGTATCCAGGTAAAGGGCATGTCATGGTGATAAAAGTCGAACTCTCGATCGTAAAAGACAAATCGGGGCTTCACCCTCCGGAGGATATGGCGGACGTTTTCCCGGCTTTCCTCTGAGTTGATGGGGTTGATTATCGCTCCATATCTCAGGACGGAATAGAAGAGTATCATTGTTTCTATTGAGTTCTTGCCTATCAAGCTGATCCTGTCGTCTTTGTTGACTCCCCGTTCCTTGAGGAAATTGGCCACCTTGCTACAAATGGCGTTCATTTCCTGGAATGTAATGGACTTGTCCTGGTCCACACCAACAATG
>JAFDIC010000448.1:0-1545 GCA_019308525.1 Deltaproteobacteria bacterium | reverse complement strand
GGATCCAAATTGTCGGGCCCTCTCAAGGATAATCGCGTGTAAGTTCTTGTACTCTTTAGGGGGTACCTCCACCGTTGCATCTCCTTGTCATCGGGAAGAAGGAGTGCCTCCAGAGCCCTGCAACGAGCCCCGGGCAGGGATCAACAGGGCCAAGGAGGAGACTCGATTTTCTCCTCCCTACCTTCCCGATTATCATCTTCCGGTCCTGGACAGAACTTCGGCCCAGCCTGACATGAAGCTCCTTCCCTTTTCTATCTGCTCCTTTGTAAAAAACTTTTCCAGGGATACCCGTTCTACCGGGTAGACAGGTCTCTTGAAATCTTCTTCATAGCCGAAGGGAACGGTTGCATCGATGGCCATGCCCCCTTCGAACAGGGTATTGGATGCAGTCCATTCCTTCTCACCGGCTGTCATACGTTCCTGGGGCATGAACGTCTGGCCTATTCCGCCCGGTATGGGGTTCAAGATGTCGGTCTTGGGGTTCACCCTGGTAACAAGCGCCCACATTATGTCATCCATGCAGTAGATATCCACGTCCGTGTCCACGGCTATGGCCAACCGCATTCCCTGGTTGCAGGACATGATGGCCGAGAGGAAATTGCGCTGCCACCCTTCCTCGATCCGGCTCCGTTTCTTCACCTGGATAATACATCCACCCCAATCGGTAAAGCAGTAAGGGATGTTGACGTCCTGGATGATTCCAGGCTGGAGCCTCTCGCACAGCTCGTAGATGGCCCCTTCCCTGACCGTGGTGTCGATGTTGTTGTCATCCAGCATATGAACACCAAGGGGAAATATTATGGGCTTGGACTCGGGTTCTCGCATGGTTATGGCGGTTACATGAAATGTGGATACCCTGTAAGCCTTGCCCATGTATCCGGGCCACTCGGGATGAAACCATGCCTTGCCCTGTTTGCCCATCTTCTCTGCTTCCTCTGTCTCGAAGCGCCTGTCCTTTGGTTTCAGGTAACCTTCCAGGACAAGCTCGGCATCTGCCAGCGCATAGGCATCTATGGTGCGGCATTTCACGATTCGCAGGGGTTCGCCCTGAATTGCCCCGGCAACGCCCAGTTCGTCACATCCCTTTGGCAGGATAACGTAGTCAAAACCCGAGCCGGCCATCAGGTTCGCAGCAGGGGGGATACCGAAACACATGGTTATTGGTATGCCTTCGGGTTCGTTGTAATATTCCACCTGGATCTGCCACATGTGGGAGCCAGGGGCGGCCT
Organism: Deltaproteobacteria bacterium; assembly: GCA_019308525.1. The sequence goes on along the minus strand of JAFDIC010000448.1, from coordinate 316 downwards.
GGAAGGTCCCCACATTCCCCCACCTGAAGCTCATGCGGTTGTATCCTATGTGTGTCCCCCCACGAAAATATTTCCCCACTACGACACTTTGACCGCTTCCGATGGTCAGCTCCGTCTCCAGGTGGGTATGTCGAATGGCCAGGACCCACTTGTTCACGTCCAGGTCATCTGTGATGACATGCTCCTGGGAGGGAGCTTCATCCTGGGGGATTTCCACGGAGGGTATAGGGTGTGTCAGCGCGCGGGCAAGGGCCCTGGTCCTTTCAGTGTCGTTGCTCCAACGGAACATTTTGTTGATCACCGTCATGTTTCCGAA
>JAFDIC010000447.1 GCA_019308525.1 Deltaproteobacteria bacterium | reverse complement strand
GAGATCAGGAAAAAGGATGTGAGAATCGGGGATACCGTGGTTGTGAGAAGGGCAGGTGACGTGATCCCGGAAGTAGTGAAGGTGATCTTTTCAAAGAGGAAGGGCGATGAGAAAGTCTTTACCATGCCTGAGAGGTGCCCTGCATGCGGTTCAAAAGCTATAAGGCCCGAAGGTGAAGCCATCAGGAGATGTACGAATATTTCATGCCCTGCACAGATCAAAGAGAATCTGGCCCACTTCGTCTCAAAGGGTGCAATGGACATCGATGGGCTGGGGCACAAGCTCCTGGAACAGATGGTGGACAAGGGCCTCATAAGAGATCCGGCTGATCTCTATTTCCTGAAGAAAGAAGATCTCATGAAGATGGATAGGATGGGAGACAAGCTTGCAGAAAACATCCTCAAGGCCATCGACAAGAGCAGGAGGCCGGGCCTGGCCAAGTTGATATATGCCCTGGGGATCAGAAATGTGGGACAACATCTGGCCGTGGTTCTTGCAAGGCATTTTGGTTCAATTGAGAATCTGGCAAAGCAGGATATGGAAGACCTCGAACAGGTAGACGAGATCGGCCCAATCGTAGCAGAGAGCATCTACAGTTTTTTCCGCAACCCGGTAAACTTGAAGGTCCTCGAGAAGCTGAAGAGGGGGGGAGTGGTGTTTCCCGTTGAGGAGACTCAAGTCGAGAAGGAGATGCCTCTATCAGGCATGACATTCGTCCTGACCGGCGCACTGGACACGTTGACCAGGGATGAGGCCCGACGGATGATTGAGGCCATGGGGGGAAGGGTTTCGTCATCCGTGAGCAAGAAGACGGATTTTGTAGTGGTAGGCAGGGATCCGGGTTCCAAGTACCAACGGGCCAGGAGCATGGGGATCAAGACCGTGGATGAAGCAGAGTTCAGGAAAATGGTCGGACGATGATCAGAATCCGAGTCAAGGCGAAACTCCTTGGCTGATGGGAGCATATGGAACCAAGTTTCAGCAAAACCCTAAGACCGGAGTCTCCCTCAGAGACCGGGGACCGGCTTTACAATTTCCTCCTGGCATCCGGTGCCGTAAGGGGCGTGATCCTGAATGGTACGGCAATGATCAGAGAGATGCGTTCCGGGCATGAACTGGGAATCCTGGAGACCATGATTCTAGGGCGTGCATTCCTTGGTGCAGCCTTGATGGCCGGAGACTTGAAGGGAAGGGACAGGATGGTTATGAGGATCGATTGCTCCGGGCCGATCAAGGGCCTGGTCGCGGAGGCAAACGCTTTCGGGGAGGTGAGGGGATACTTGAAAAGGATTCCTATCCCGGTGGATAAGCCCCTGGAAGACTTCGATCTGTCGAAGTTTTTCGGCAATGGCATCTTATCGGTGACCCGCTACCTTCAGGACGCCGAGCACCCGTTCACGGGTCAGGTCGAGCTCAAGTATGGAAACATTGCACTGGATCTCGCAAACTATTACCTCGAATCAGAACAGGTCCCCACGGCCTTCAACCTGGGGATCAAGCTTGACAGGGAGGGTGAAGTCACAGGGGCAGGAGGGCTCCTGTTGCAAACCATGTCCGCTACCAGCGAAAGCATTGCTGCTGACCTGGAAGAGAGGGTGTCCCACCTGCCGTCTCTGGGGGTCGTGTTTACCGAGGGAGACAATCCCCGGCAGCTGGTAGAGGAGGTATTTAAGCCCTATTCACCCCTATTCCTGGCAGAGAGGCCCGTGGAATTCCGCTGCCACTGCAACAGGGAGAGATTGAGGGTCCTGCTGACACTTATGGACATAGACGAATTGAAAGATATCCTAAAGACAGGGCCATTCCCGCTGGAAATCAGGTGCCATTATTGTAATACCGTGTACAGGTTTGAGAGGGTCGAGATCGAAAGGATCTACGGGATGCGTAATCCCGACAACTGAGGCACTGGCCAAACCCGCCGACCCGATTTTGTCCGCCCGGGATCTGCGGACCCCGGGAGGAGACCTCATTCTTCTTCGAGAAGGGTGCCCGGGAGGATTCCTCTCTCACCGAACTTTTCAAAAAGAGAATCTAAGGCCTTGTTCAAGTCTTTCCTCCGGAGATGACCTCCTCGTTCAGGGAAAAGGGGGAGTTGCTCTCCGCCCCCCTGCTCTATCTGGGAAAGGCTGATTCCGAGGAGCCTCACAGGCCTCTCCCCCATTTCGGTCTTCTGGAGGAGAGAGCAGGCTACCGAGTAGATTTCCGAACCATCGTCAGTGGGCTCTGGAATCGTTTCAGACCTGGTTACCTGTGTGAAGTCCCAGTATTTCACCTTCAAGGTGATCGTCCTTCCAGTAAGCCCATTTTTCCTGGCCCTTCGGGCAACCCTGTATGCCAGGGAAAGAAGCTCTTTCTTAGCCGTTCTTGTTTCTCTTATATCCCTTTGAAAGGTTACTTCATGGCTAAGGGATTTTGCCTCCCGCTCGGGGTTTACGTCTCTGTCATCTTTACCCTCGGAGAGTTCGAGCATTTTAAGGCCGTAACGACCCAGTTTCCGTTCGAGCACACCAGGGGGTACACGTCTTAGGTCTCCAAAGGTCTTAACGTGGAGTTCTGCAAATACCTTGAGAGAGGCTTCACCGGCACCCCACATCTTTTCAATGGGAAGAGGGTCAAGGAAGGCCCTGACCTTCTCAAGAGGCACATGGGTCAGTCCGTCGGGTTTGTCCATATCAGAGGCGATTTTGGCTACAAACTTGGACGGGGCTATGCCCGCAGATATTGTAAGGCCAGTTTCTTCCCTGACAGCCTCCTTGATCTTCTTGGCGATTTCCATGGGAGAACCGAAAAGGCGAACCGAGCCTGTTACGTCAAGAAAGGCCTCATCTATTGACAGGGGCTCCACGAGGGGTGTGAACCTATGGAAGATGCCAAAAACCCGTTGTGAGACTTCTCTGTACCTGGACATCCTGACAGGGAGAAAGACCCCGTCAGGACACAGCCTCATTGCGGTCGCCATGGGCTGGGCAGAGTGAACCCCGTATTTTCTTGCCTCGTAGGATGCTGAGGACACAACCCCTCTGTTGCTGATTCCACCCACGATAACAGGCTTGCCCTTCAAGGACGGGTTATCCAGGACCTCAACCGATGGGTAGAAGGCATCTATATCCAGGTGGATGACCGTTTTCTGGCTTTTCATTCCTCTCGTACCTGGAGCCGCCCAGGGAAATTCGTGGTGGCAATTAACCGATTCCA
>JAFDIC010000043.1 GCA_019308525.1 Deltaproteobacteria bacterium | reverse complement strand
CTGACCATAGAGGGTCTGTCTAGAGAAGGCGGCGACCTCACCATAGTTCAACAGGCCTTTCTGGAGTGCGGGGCCGTACAGTGCGGCTTTTGCACGCCTGGCATGGTCCTATCGACAGAGGCCCTGCTGGAAGAAAAACCCGGCCCCTCGAAGTATGAGATCCGAAAGGCCCTGGAAGGGAACCTTTGCCGATGCACGGGCTACAACAGGATCGTGGAGGCAGTAAATCTTGCTGCCAGGAGAAGACTTGGAGATTAGCAGGGCATGGACAGGAAAAAAGAGAAGAAGAAAGATGGTGCCATGATCCCGGAGGAACCCGGGGCGTCCAAACTGGACTATGTGGGCAAGAGCATCCTCCGCAAGGATGGCCCGGATAAGGTCACGGGCCGGGCCAGATACACGGTTGACATGAAGATGCCCGGAATGCTTGTAGGCAAGATTCTGCGCAGCCCCCATCCCCATGCCCGGATCCTGAACATCGATACTTCGCGTGCCGAAAGGCTTAGAGGTGTCAAAGGAGTCATAACGGCCAGGGATACGAAGGGTGTTAAACACGGCTTTGTGGAGACCCCCAGGTATCCCGCAGACCAGGATGTCATGGCCACGGACCGGGTCCGCTACGTGGGGGAGGAGGTGGCTGCGCTTGCCGCTACCGATCCTTACGTGGCTGAAGAGGCTCTGAGCCTTATCAAGGTGGATTACGAACCCTTGCCGGCCGTGTTTGATCCGGAGGAAGCGATGCAGCCGGGTGCCCCCGAGATTCACCCCACCCATCCCAGGGTGCCGGAACCCCTGGCGAATATTGCAGGAAAGACACAAACCGCATGGGGGGACGTAGAAGCCGGTTTTACGGCATCCGATTATGTGCGGGAAGACAGGTTCGAAAGCCACCTGAGGACCCACGGCTACCTGGAACCCCAGGTCACCCTTGCCAGTTACGAACCTTCAGGCAAGCTCAATGTATGGACATCGTCCATGGGCCCCTTTCTCAAGAGGGCAAAGCTGGCGCGGACCCTTGGGTTGCCTTACTCATCCGTGCGCATACAGAAGGCATACGTGGGCGGGGCATTCGGGGGAAAGGTGGACCTCTTTTCACACGAGTTCTGTGCGGCACGACTTTCAATGATGACGGGCCGTCCCGTGAAGATAGAGGCTACCCGTGAAGAGATTTTCACCGCCTATCGCCACGGGCAGCCATTGATCGTTGAGGTAAAGACCGGCGTTAAGAAAGACGGGACCCTGTGTGCCCAGCAATTTCGCATCATCAACAACTGTGGTGCCTTTCGTGGCAGCGGAGTGGTGATCATCTTCCTGGCCTGGGGGTTCAGTATGGTCCCGTACAGGATCCCGAACCTCAAGTACGAGGGTTATGCGGTTTACACCAATAACCCGGTTCGTGGTCCCCAGCGGGGGCACGGCGCACCCCAGGTACGTTTTGCCATTGAATCCCAACTGGATATGATCGCAGAAGAGCTGGGTCTTGGTCCCGTTGAGATCCGGCTCAAGAACGCCCGTGAGCCAGGGGAGCGGCTTCCCAACGGGGATAACGTGCACAACTACGGCCTCAAGGAGTGTATCCGGAGGGTCGCTGAAAATACCCGTTTCAAGGAGAAGTACGGGAAAGACCGCAAGAAGCCGTCCAGGAATGGCACCGTTCGCCGGGGAATCGGAATGGGGGTCAGTTCCTATATGAGCGGATCCCTGATCTACCCAAACTCCTCCTCGGTTGTGGTGAAACTAAATGATGATGGCACAGCCACGCTTCTTACCGGAGCCCTTGACATCGGGCAGGGGGCAGAGACCATTCTGTGCCAGATCGTGGCTGAAGAGCTGAAGATTCCGGTGGAGGAAATCCAGGTCATAGCAGCAGATACTGAAACCACGCCTGTGGACATTGGATCCTGGATCAGCGGCAATGCTTATGTTACCGGAAACGCAACACGCGTTGCGGCCACAGAGGTGCGTAAGAAACTCCTGGACATGGCGGCCCGGGAGCTGGAGGCTAACGTGGAAGACCTGGTGGTGGAAGAGAAGAGTGTCCATGTGGCAGGCTCACCCCAGCACAGGATAAGCTACGAGAAACTCATCGCAAGCAGTATCCAGAAGCGGCGGGGAGACCCTATCATCGGGGAGGGGCACTGGCGCACCATGCGTGATGAACCGTTTCACCCCAGCCTGGCGACCACCAAGGGACGGTGGACGGAGAACTATGCGGTCGATGCACAGGTGGCGGAGGTAGAGGTGGATATGGAGACCGGCATGGTCCGGCTCCTGAGGGCCGTGACGGCCCATGACTGCGGTTTTCCCATAAACCCGGCGCTGGTGGAGGGGCAGATAGACGGGCAGGTGTCCATGGCCCTGGGTCACGCCCTAATGGAGGAGGTTCGCATGAAGGAGGGCCGGACCCTGAACCCCAACTGGCTGGAATACCGCATGCCCACCATCCACAACATGGCGATCTCCGAGCATGTCCACGTGATCACGGAGCACTACAGGAAAGACGGTGCATACCGCACCAAGGAGGTGGGCGAGGGGTATGTTTCAGGGATTCTGGCCGCCATTGCCAACGCGGTCTATGATGCAACAGGTGTTAGGCTTCACACCACGCCCTTTACCCCGGAAAGGATTTTACGCGCGCTGGGGAAGATCAAGTAGATGAAACCCGCAACAAGGGTCGGGGTGGATCAAAGCCAGGCCCTCTGCACATGAATCTTTACACGCATCCCATGGAGGTGGCTGTTACATGGAGGCGGCATTCCAGAGATATTTCGCCCTAGCCTAGGCATAGAGGGAGGCTGAGAGCATATGGAAGGCGTAACATACTGGAAAAGGGAGATGGAAACCCTTCCCAGGGAAAAACTCCAGGATCTCCAGCTGGAGAGATTCAAGCGGCAGATGCAATACGTTTATGAACGGAGCCCCATGTACCGCCGGAAATACGATGAGGCCGGGGTCCGGCCGGAAGATATCAGCACGCTGGCCGATATCGATGGCGTTCCTTTTACAGTGAAGGAAGAACTCAGAGAGAGCCAGGCACAACACCCACCATGGGGAGATTTTCCCTGCATTCCCCCCGAGGACGGGGTAAGGGTCTTTCAGACGACAGGAACGACCGGGCTCCCCGTTAAGATTCTCCTGAACAAGACGGACTGGTGCAAGCATTTCTATGAGCAATTCATGCACTTCATGTATGGATACGGTATCAAGACCTCCGACATCCTCTTTGTCCCCTTCGGGTACGGCCTCTATATTGCGTGGTGGGGTTTTCAAGCCGCCCTGGAGCAGGAAGGGGTGATGATTATACCGGGCGGGGGCCAGTCCAGCAAGGATCGTGTCAGGAACATCTTTGAATGGAACGCCACGGTCGTCTGTGGAACTCCCACCTATCTCCTGTACCTTGGAGAGATTGCCAAGGAGATGGGCGTGGACCTGGCGGAATCCGGCATCCGTGTCGTGGTGGCGGCAGGAGAGCCTGGAGCCAATGTGCCTTCAACGAAAAAGGCGATTGAAGAACTCTGGGGGGCCAAGTGCTACGACGATATCGGCTCCACGGAGATCTCCAATTTTGGCTTTGAGTGCGTAGCCCAGCAGGGAACTCACGTGATCGAGACCATGTTTTACCCCGAATGCCTGGACCCGGAGACCTTGAAACCCGTGCCCGAGGGCGAAGTAGGAGAGCTTGTCCTGTCCAACCTGTGCACGGAGAGCGTGCCCCTGCTGCGTTACCGCATGAAGGACCTGGTCCGCTTTAGGAGGGAGACCTGCGCCTGCGGTAGAACTTTCTTACGGCTGGAGGGCGGCATACTGGGCCGCTCGGATGACATGTTTCAGTTTGCCGGTGTAAACATATTTCCGTCTGCCATCGAGAACCTGATTCGGGAGGTGCCCGAGTTCTCGAACGAATACCAGATCCTGGTTCCCAGGATGGGTAGCGGGAGGCACTTGAAGATCCGCGTGGAGCCGGCCCAGGCTGACGTTGGCGCGGAGGAGATAGAGGCGGCCGTAGAGAGGTTCAAGGAGACCTTCAAGTTCCGTATTACCATCACCCCGGACGTGGAAGTGGCAAAGGCGGGAGAACTACCGCGCTTTGAGTTGAAGGCCAAGCGTCTGATCCGGGAGGAGTAGTTTTTCATGACCGCCAGTGCTTTCTGGGCGCGGAGGATCCGGCGGCCATGACTCGCGGGGAGTGGATCATGGACGGGGTTTCAGCATTACGTTGAGGAAGAACGCGCCGATCGAGGTCGTGACATGGTTAAGGAAGAGAGATCCGGGTTGACATTATGATGTCTTGCGTACATCGTGACGGAAACGGAACCGTCTTTTGTTCATCCATAAGACAAGGAGGTATTGCTATGAAGAGTAGAGCTTTGGTTCTTGGGTTGGTCTTACTTGCCGGTATGACCATGATTGCTTCGAGCCTGTGGGCTGCGGAGCCGAAGGAGATCAAGATCGGGACCACCCTGGCCCTCTCAGGCCGGTTCAAGGGCCTTGTGGGGGAATTCGACAAGCTGGGTGATGCCTGGACCAGCCTGATCAACGAAAGGGGCGGTATATACGTCAAGGAATACGGGAAGAAACTGCCCATAAAATTCGTGGTATATGACGACGCCAGCAAACCGGAAAATGCCAGGAAGTTCTATGAGAAGATGGCGGGAGACCCGAGCATTTCGTTTTTCATGGGACCCTTCTCGAGCTTTATCTCCAATGCAGCAATTACCGTGGCGGCCAAGCACAAGATACCCATGGTGCTGGTGTGTGCCAATGATGCCGTCCTGTTTGAGAAACCCAACTACTGGAGGGTGACCCAGTTGAGGCCGGCTGAATGGGAGTGGAGGCGACTCGTTCCCATCTACAAGAAAAAGGGAGGATTGAAGACCTTTGCGACGCTGACCATGGATACGCTTCACAACAAGGGGGCCACCAAGGGCTTTCAACAGGCCTTGAAAGAGAATGGCTTCCAGGTCGTTTATTCGGGTGTCGCACCTCCCCCTACCAAGAACTTTGCCTCCATGATCACAAAGATCAAGAAGGCGAACCCGGATGCTGTAGCAATAGAGGCGCTGAGCGTGGCTTTCACCATCGGGTTTCTCAAGCAGATGCGCGAGGCGGGATTCAAGCCCAAGGAGGTAATCATAGGACACGTGACCAAACACGTGATTGATGCCCTGGGGCCCTATGCGGAAAATATCACGGGGCTTGCCTATTACTTCCCGGGCGAAACCCAGGATCATCGCGATTTCCTGGAAATCACCCGAAGGGCCGGTTTCACATGGGGCGAGTTTATGGAATCGGGGATACGCTTCTGGGCCTACAGGACCATTCAGAGTGCCATAGAACTGGCAGGGACCCTGGATAGGAACAGGATTATGGATACCCTCTGGAACATGGAAATAAAGATCATGGGAGAGACCATGAAACACGACACCAAGGGCTACGGCACCCTCTCCGCCTATCCCTGCCAGGTGAAGGGGGGGCAATTTGTCTCCATTTGGCCCCTGGAGAAGGCATTGAAGCTCCACCAGTTCAAAAATCCGTGAGAGGGTGTTAGCAGCGCATGGAAATCGCCGTCCAGCTTGTTATCGCCGGGATTTTGCAGGGAGGGCTTTACGCCCTGGCGGCGTTCGGCCTCTCCCTGATCTTCGGGGTAAGTGACGTCCTCAACCTTGCCCACGGGGAATTCCTCATGCTGGGTGGACTGGCCACCTTTCTGATATTTGACGTGACAGGGCTCAATCCTTTCCTGGCCGGGTTTTTCATGGTCCCCGTGGCCTTCTTTCTGGGGTACATGTTTGACCGCTTCCTCATGAGGCCCCTGGCAGGGAAGAAGGAGAACATACGCCTCATGTCTTCAATCCTCGTAACCCTCGGGGCAGCCCTGACCATCGAGGACGTCACGTCCTACCTGGCCGGGGCCGAAGAGAAGGGCGTGGACTACAGCCTTCCTTCCTTCTTCTGGGGCGACATTTACATCTCCTATTTACGGCTCCTTGCCATGGTATTGATAGCCGGGCTTACAGTGGGCATCCACTACTACCTCAAGAAGACCTACACGGGCCGCGCCCTGAGGGCAACTACGCAGAATCTGCGGGGGGCCCTGCTCGTCGGGGTAGACACCCACCAGATTCGGTCGGTCACCTTTGGGATAGGCTCGGTGCTTGCAAGCATAGCAGGGGTTTTTTACGTGGTGCTTCTCTCCGTGGCGCCGGACATGGGTTTATCGGTGACCATCAAGTACCTTTGTATCATTGTGCTGGGTGGACTCGGAAGCCTGATCGGTTCCCTCGTGGGAGGGATTATCCTGGGGCTGACCGAGTCCATTGTGAGCTACTACACACCCCATTGGGGGCAAACGGCCGCGTTCATGATCCTGGTCCTTATTCTCTTGGTCCGGCCAAAGGGGCTCTTCGGAAAATAGGGGGATTTCTATGAATCGCATTATCGTGGGGCTGATCCTGGTTTTCCTTCTCATATTCCCTGTCTTCGGACTGCCTTACCTGAACACTTTTCTGATCCTCCTGTTCCTCTACGTGGCACTGGCCCAGAGTTACGATCTGCTGGGCGGATATACCGGGTACATCAACATGGGCCATATCGCCTTTTTCGGAATAGGGGCCTATACCTTTGGGATCCTTTGGAACCGCGGTCTGCCCCTCTATCTTTCCTTCGCAGGAGGGCCCCTGGCTGCTTCCCTGTTCGCACTGCTCATAAGCTTACCGTTTTTCAGGCTGCGGGGCGCCTATTTCTCCCTGGCCGCCTTCGCCCTTGTCAAGCTCATGGAACACCTCACGCTGAACCTGCCTTCACTGACCCAGGGGTCGGATGGCCTGAAGGTGCTTGAGGGGAACCGGATGATTCCAATGTACTACCTGTCCCTGTCTCTGGTGATAGCGCTTGTCCTTGTCACCTATCTCGTCACGCGTTCCAGGTGGGGGCTGGGGATGGCCTCTATCAGGGAACAGGAGGAAATAGCCTTTGACTTTGGTGTCCCCGTTCAGTGGATCAAGACATCCACGATGGTCTTGTCCGCTTCTTTTGCTGGGCTTATGGGGGGCTTCTATACCTGGTATACAATTTTCATAAATCCCAGCATGGTCTTTGGCACGGATATCGCCCTGACCCCGGTTGCCATGGCCATGCTTGGGGGGTCGGGAGTAATCATCGGTCCCATTGTAGGGGCCGTGTCCCTGCTCATCGTGGAGGAGACCCTGTGGACCAGGCTGGCGTACCTGCATACTGCGGCCTATGGTCTAGTCATTCTCTTCGTGGGGCTCTTCATGCCCGGGGGAGTAGTCCGGTTGAGCCCTATCCGTCGGATTCTCGAGAAAGTGGGCCTGTTCCACGAAATTTAGGCGCAAGGTCACAATGGCGAAGGCTATATCAGCTTCGGCGCCTTTTGTCCCTGTCGATGGGACCCGGCACGGAGGAGAATGTGGAGGGAGATGAGGGGAGCCGGATGCCAGGTTTTGGTTTTTCCCTGGATGTTTTGATGAGGAGATATTGTCCGTGCTTTCGGTAGAACGGTTGTCCAAGCATTTCGGCGGACTCACGGCCTTGTTGGAGGTGAGTTTCAAGGTGGAGCAGGGGAGTATTGTCGGCATTATCGGGCCCAACGGGGCCGGTAAGACTACCCTGTTCAATCTGATCAGCGGGGCCTTACTTCCTTCTTCGGGCAGGATCATTTTCAAGGGAAAGGACATTACCCGGATGCGCTCAAACAGGATATGTCCGATGGGCATATCAAGGACCTACCAGCACGCAAGACCCTTCGAGGGCCTCTCTGTCATGCAGAATGTGCTCGTGGGAGTCTACTTTGGAAGGGGCAAGAGATACGATAGAAAACGCGCCCGGTCCGAAGCGGAAAATATCATTGAGTTTCTCGATCTGGGGGCTCATGTCCGCACCCAGGCGGACCAGTTGTCGCCTTTAGACAAGAAGCGTCTTGAACTGGCAAGGGCCCTTGCGACACAGCCTGAACTCCTGCTGCTGGATGAAATCGCGGCAGGACTCATCCCCAGCGAGACCCTTCAGATGATGGAGATTATCCGCCGGATTCAGGCGCAAAGGGTCACCATTATCATGATTGAGCATATCATGAAGGCAGTGATGGACCTGTCCGACCTGGTTATCGTGCTTCACCACGGGACCAAGATCGCCGAGGGCGCGCCCAGGGATGTCTCCTCTGATCCTAATGTTGTCGAGGCGTACCTGGGAGAAGAGAACTCCCAGGTATGATGGACCGAAATCTTCTTTTGGGGGGAGTTAGTTCGTGCTGGAAGTTGAAAGTTTGAGCGTCTATTACGGGGACCATCAGGCGCTCTTCGACGTGAGCCTCAGGGTGGATGCCGGGGAGATGATCTCGCTCCTCGGTGCCAATGGGGCCGGGAAGACAACGATGCTCAATACCATCTCCGGGGTGACTCGTCCCGGAAAGGGGTCTATTCGTTTCGAAGGAGTCGAGATCCATGAATGGCCTCCCAACAGGATCGTGGAAAAGGGGTTGATCCAGATCCCGGAGGAGAGAATGCTTTTCCCGGAAATGAGTGTACTGGAAAACCTCCAGATGGGGGCATACCCTCGCAGGGCCAGAGAGGGCCAGAAGGATTCCCTTGAGAGGGTTTACAGCCTTTTCCCTGTGTTGAGGACAAGACGGTCCCAGTTGGCCGGCACCCTCAGCGGGGGGGAACAGCAGATGCTGGCCATTGGCAGGGGCATGATGGCTGGGCCGAGGGTTTTGATGCTGGACGAACCCTCACTGGGTCTGGCCCCAATGCTGGTGGTGGAGGTGTTCCAAGTAATCCGGGAGATCAACCAGCAGGGGGTGGACATCCTTTTGGTGGAACAGAATGCCCTCCAGAGCCTCAAGATCACTCAAAGGGCCTACCTCATTGAAAACGGCTCCATCGCCATGGAAGGAGAGGCCTCCCGGCTCCTTCAAACAGACTACATCAGACAATCGTACCTGGGTATATGATTCCCATTCAGCCCTTTCGCCCCTGGGGAAAGAGTTTGCCCGGTGGGGGGCTGGCCGTTTTTGTGGCGTGTGATGGGGATGGTATCGCATGCAGGAGCATGCTCCTACAGGGGAGAGGGGGATAGGGAGGCTTCATGTAGGAGCAGGTTCTACCTGCGATTTTGATGGTGACAGCGGTGAGGGGGATGGGAATCGCAGGCAGGAGCCTGCTCCTACAGTGAGGAGGGGATGAAATGGCGAATGAGAGCAAAACCCACCGGGAGATATTGAAAGGCCTGTGGAAGCCATTTAGCCGGGAGGAAATAAACAGGTATACGACAAAGGGGTTCTTTCATAACATCACCGTGTGCGATTGCCTGGACCGAAACGCGCGGCTTCGTCCCCAAAGGCTCGCAGTGGCGGACGAGGAAAAGGAGTTGACCTGGAAGGGTCTCCAGGAGAAAACCAACCGCCTTGCCACGCATCTCACGAAGTTAGGGGTGGGGAGCGGGGATTTTTTCCTGTTGCAGCTCCCCAACGTGACGGAGTTCTTGATCCTTTTTTTCGCACTAAACAGGCTGGGGGCCATCCCTGTGATGTGCCTGCCCCGCCATCGTCGCCTCGAAATAGACCACGAACTGAGCTCCTTCAAGGTCCTGGCATCGGGAGGGCAGAAATCCAGGCCAGAGGTAGTGGAGTGGTGCATTGATACCTTTGGTGTCAATTTTGTCAACACTTTCGGTATGGCTGAGGGACCCCAGATTTCCACCAGGTGGGACAGCCCCAAGGAGGTGCAGATGCACACGGTCGGCAGGCCGATAATTGAAGACCCGGAAGTGGAGGTCAAGCTCGTCGATGACCAGAACAGGGAGGTCAAGAGGGGAGAGGTCGGTGAGCTGGTCATCAGAGGTCCCCTGAATTTCAAGGGATACTTCAAGGCAGAGGTGGAAAACAGGCTGGCCTTTGATGATCAAGGCTTTTTCCATACCGGTGACCTGATGTCCCTCAGGGAGGATGGGTATTACGTCGTCGAAGGCCGCAAGAAGGATACCATCCTGAGGGGAGGCGAGAATGTATACCCCGAAGGGGTGGAGGACCGGCTCAAAGAGCATCCCAAGGTCGCGAACTGTGCTGCGGTCGGTATGCCGGACATGCTGCTGGGGGAGAAGATGTGCGCAGTAGTTCAACCGAAGAAGGGAGAAAAGATTGATTTTCAGGAGATCGTTCAATACCTCAAAGACAAGGGTATGGCGGTATTCCAGTTGCCAGAGAGACTGGAAATCGTTTCAGGCTGGCCCCTTACACCCGTCAACAAGATCGACAAGCGCATGCTTCGAGCCTATATCACCACGAAACTGTTCCAGGAAAAAATCATCAACAGGGAGGTGGGGGACGAGTACCTCAAGAAGGACAAGATCACCATCGATGACGTGCTGTCGGGTCGGATAAAGATCGATTTTGCGGGCACACCTCCGTGACCAGCCTCATCACCCCGGTCCCAGCTAATTTGAGAAATCTGAAATTCAGGAGGGGAGAAGAAGGGCAGGGTACGCTACTCAGATCTTTTTCTCTGGTCGCCACCCCCGGGTCGGTTGGGTCTTTGGCAATAGTCGCCGCAGCTATTCTGCGTATTATGCTCCCAAAAAAATGCGACGGAAGTGTGCCTAAATCACTGCCCTTTTCCGCCCTCTATGGTTCGACTTCCTTGTCCGGTTTGTAGACAAGGAGCATGGGGAGGGGAATCCTCAAGCGGATGGCCCCTTCCGGGCATATGTGTACGCAGCCTGCAAAGTGGCTGCATTCCTTTGGATAGGTGACGGTCGGGACTTCGCCTTTTTCTGAACCATAGAATACATCTTCGCTGCATATGTCAACACACTTACCACATCGGCTGCACTTCTCAGCATCAATGACCGGTGGCATGGTTTTCCTCCTTAGCCTCCTTAGTATGGTTTCCAGTAGATGGTATTTCTTCCATCCCTCTTGCAGATGATGTGCCTCTGGTTGAGGGTTGGGTTTGTAAAGGGATAATCCGGCCGCACATGAAGGCCCCTGGTCTCTTTCCTGTCCAGGGCCATTATGAAGGTGATTTCCCCCAGGTCGAGCATGTTCAGAACCTCCAGGGAGCGGCTAAGCTCGTGGGGGTTTCGGGCCACCATCTCCTTGTGCGCCTTTTCCTTGATACGCCTCAAGTGAAAGAGCCCCTGCTTCAACAGGCTCTCGTTGCGGACATGACCGGCGTAGTCCAGCATGGTCTGCTGCATTGCAACGGTGGTTTCCTCCCAGTCCGGTCCGCTTTCCCTCCCCCTGAGATTATCCAGCATCTTTTCCCTGGTATCTATGACAGGCCGCTTTCTCTCTATGTCTCCCGGGGCTGCCTCCCGGGAATAGTCGGCCGCAGCTTCACCCGCAATGTAGCCGAAGGTTGCAGCCGCGGATATGTCACCAAAGGCCTCATCACCTGCTGCGTAAAGACCCTTGATGCTTGTTTCAGCCCTTTCGTTGGCCACGATGAGGCCTCCACCACGCAAGGGGTATGTCGCGAATTCGATGGGGTGTTTTCTTAGGTCGATCCCTTCTTCTTCCATGTGGTCGAGGAGTGAAACGTTCCCCTCATGGACCATCCAATGCATCATGTATTCGTAATCTTCTTGCGAGATTCCGGTACAGTCCATGTAGAGCGGTCCTTTGCCTGCTTTCGTGTATTGCTCGGGTGCGAGCTTGTTGACCTCGCAGATCATGTCGCCGTATCTTCTGTCAGGCTTGTCCACAAAGGTGCCCGCAGGTTTACCATCCCAGTCGCGAACCACGCCGACCCATGTGGCCTGTCCGAACTTGGTAAAGTACTTGGGACCGATGTGCCTCTGGGGGATCTCCAGGTTCTGCAACTCTGCGCCTGCTCTGTAAGCCATGGCCCTGCCATCGCCGGTCTGGACGTTGCCGTGGGGGTCGTTGCCTATCCATCCGGGGGTCAGGGGAGGGTAGAGCTTGGAGCACTTACCGGTCCCCAGGATAATAGCCTTGGCCTGGAAAAGGACTACCCTGTCCTCCCTGGTCTTTATGCCGATGGCCCCTGTAACCCGGTCCCCTTCCCGAAGCAGATCAAAGACCATGACCCGGTTCATGAGCTTTGCTCCCCTGTCCTTTGCCTGCTTGGCAAGTACCTGTTTCTGGAAACGCCCCTCATACTTGATGTGGGTCATGGGGTGGCCTGGGAAGGAATGGCCGGCGAATTCCCATTTGCCCTTGTACTTCATGGGTATTCCCCACTCGTTCCACAGCTTTACGATATCAAAGGCCTTGCCGAACTGGGCCCTGAAAAGGTCCTTGCTTATGAGGATTTCGCCCTTTGCGGTCTTGAGCAGTTCCTCGATCCAGGCGTCCTTGTCCTCGCCGTGGACCTCCGGGACGTAAGTCTCAAAATGGTCATTTCCCATTCTTCCGCAGCCGCTGTAAAGGACATTCCCCTTCTCAGCAACAACGACCTTGGCGCCGAGCTCACCTGCTCTTATAGCTGCCATAAGACCGGCGATACCTCCGCCGATACACAAGACGTCGGCTTTTATGACTTCTTCATCCATATCGTCCTCCCTGTGCCTGAAAAGGATGTATGCCTCTCGTCCCGGAAGGAGGAAAGAATCCGCTTGGCGAGAGACATGGCGGATCATTCATACCATTTTGTCGGTCAAGATGCAAAAAAAAGATCTCTCCGGCATTGTCAGGGGCAGGAAGCAAACTTTCCTCTCCCGCTTATGCCAGGTTGCTCCTGGCGGATATTCCGTTCCCCGGTCTTCAAATGGACCGTGGCTTGAACCAGGAATAGGAAGACTTTCTTTCGCCCGGATCTCTTGGCGGATTTCTCCCGGCCGATAATGGCCGTTGACATCGAGCTCGTGATCTCATATATTGATGCCTTCCCGAAAGCGCCCTTTGACCGCGGGAGAGAAGGAAGGATCTGCGTCGCGCTGGACCCCGGTTCAGAGCATTACGACGGGTCCATGTTCTGCGACTATTTCAGGGAGATCGATCCTGGAGGAAACACTGTGTGGGAGTGGCATGCCAGCGAGCACTTTGATCCCGACATAGACGTGATCAATCCCCTCCACCCGAGGACCGAGTGGTCGCATATCAACAATATCGACGCCATGCCGGATGGTAGCATATTGACCAGTTCCAGGCATATGGACAGCGCCTTCATCGTCGAAAAGAAGACGGGCGATATCCTGTGGAGATGGGGAAATGTTGCCTATTATGACAGGGCCCGCGGACAGGTAACAATGAGAGACGTCAGGGATCCAAAGACCATGGGCGGACCCCATGCGGCCCACGTGATCCCCGAAGGACTTCCCGGTGCAGGGAACATGCTCGTTTATGACAATGGCATGTACGTCCACGGGTCCCGGGCCATTGAGGTGGATATCAAGTCAGGCGAGATCGTCTGGCAGACCGAGGATCATGGGCCTGCGCCCTATGTTCACGGACGAAACCACTTTTCTCCTTTTGTCAGCAATGCCCAGCGACTTCCGAACGGCAACACCCTGCTTTGTGAGGGACAAACTGGCGTCATCATGGAAATTACCCGAAAGCAAGAACTCGTATGGCAATACGTGCGGCCCACTCCATCTGAAGGCAGGAGGATCAAGTGGGGGATATTCCGTGCTTACCGGTATGCGCCGGATTACTGTCCTCAATTCGCTTCGTTACCCCCGGCCGGGGGTCTGGCTGTGATTCCACAATTACCGCACGGAATAACGTGGTAGGGCATTCAGTTTCCCCCGATCAGCACGAAGCAAGAAGGAAATACCAGGTAGGGCTACCCTGATACTTGCTCCATACTCCCCAGGTTTATGATGTTTGATACCTTTTCTTCCAGGACTTTCACCTCTTCCATGATGGTCACTATGTATTTCCGGTTCGGGTCGTCTTCTCCGGACTTTTCGTAGAGCCTCCTGGCGAATCCCCCCACAACTGTAAGGGAGTTCCTGAGCTCATGGGCTATTGTCTGGGATATTTCTCCGATCGTAGCGAGCCTTTCGGCCTTGATGAGCTGCTTGGTCTTTTCCTCGAGTTGTGCGGTGCGTTCCCTTACCTTTTGTTCCAATCTTTGATTCAATTGGTACACCTCTTCATAAAGGCGGGAGATCTTGATGGCAACCCCGATCTGGTTGGTTATGGTATAGATGACGTCGTTGAAACGCTCATGGAAATAGTTTTTTCTCCTGCTTGCCGTTACGAGGACTCCTATGGTTTCCCCTTCGACCTTTATGGGTGATACGGCAAAGGACCTTATGTCCTCTCGGACCAGCCGATTTTTCAAGGCATCTTCCTCAATCTCTTGGCTGTTGTTGACGATTACTATTCGACCCGTGAGAAAGCATTCCCCGGAATAGGTTTGGTTGCTGGGGACACAGGTGGCTTGTTCAACAAAGCCCTTGCTCAGCCCCCTGTGGCTCTTTATCCTGAGTTTGCCATCAGGGTCCAGGAGCCGGATAGAGCATGTGTCGAGCTGGAATTCCTTTACGAGGAGATCTACGATGGCATCCAGAACAAGTTGCAAGTCAAGCAAAGAAGAGACGAATCTCGCTATCTCATGTAAGATCCTTACCTTCTGCTCGGCTTCCTTCAGTTGCCTGGAAAGGGAAGTCATGTAAGATGCCTTTTCCTTGCCATTTCAGATTGCTCTCCTGTACAGCAAATCAGGTCATCATACCTGAGGACTTGTCCGGATCAATGTTCCTGGAGCCCTTTGCCCTGATTTTGGGCCTTATGATTTCCCTCAGGAAGCGCAGGGCGCCATCTGCATCGGCATCCATCAGTATGGCTTCGATTTGCATCACTTCCCTTTCGGAGAAACTGAGCACAATACCTGACATTGTATCCCCTTTTGCAAGGTTGCCTTTTGTTTGGTTGTTTGGTCTGGGGGGCTCGTCGCTCTGGCTGTTTTGTCACGGGTTTGGACAGGATTCCACGCCTTTCATCTTCTACCGGGAGACCGAGCCCTTTGCCTCCTCTTCCAGGCGGTATCTCTTCTCGCTCTTGCGGCACAGTTCCCAGATAATGCACTGTGGCCTGAACTTGCAGTAGGTGCACGGGTCGGTGCATGCCTCGCAATTTTCTAAACACTCCCGGCAGTAACCTATTTCCATTTTCTGGCAGGTAACATAAGTCTCACGATCAGGATGATATCGGCAAGGCATCGAATATTCCCCTGTATACACTGAGATTGTAAACTAGAATTTTCGCTCGAAAAAGTCAAGAGGTGAAAAGCCCTACTGGAGGCCTTGCCTGAAGGTTACAGGAAACATCACTGAAAGACCTGGTATTCATGGCCGATTTGATATATCTTCTTGACATGTGATTGGCCTTCAAATAAGGATTTCATAACAGGCATAACGAAATTCCAAGTTCTGGTGGTTGGAAGAATAGGGCAGGGAGGTTATCCTATTGATTGAAGCGCGAACGGTCTATTTCGACAAGAAAGGTCCGCACAATACCGATAAGGCCCTTGAGTTGGCAAAGGAGCGGGCGGAGGCCTTGAATATAGGAGACGTCGTGGTGGCTTCCTTCAGCGGGGCCACGGGGGCCAAGGCTTCGGAAATCTTCAAGGGATACAACCTCGTGGTGGTCGCAGGGGTGGTTGGTTTCAAGGAGCCAAACAAAGTCCGGTTGCTGGAGGAGAACCGCTCGACCATCGAGTCGAACGGAGGCAAGATCCTCTTCGCAGGTCATGCCTTCGGGATGCTGGGAAGGGCGGTAAAAAACAAGTTGGGAGCAATCCAGATCGACGAAGTGATCGCCCATGTGCTGAGGCTCTTCGGCTCCGGGGTGAAGGTGGGGTGTGAGGTATCCTGTATGGCGGTGGATG
>JAFDIC010000446.1 GCA_019308525.1 Deltaproteobacteria bacterium | reverse complement strand
CTTATGTTCTGGAGGGGAAAGAGTAATGATTTGTATGCGATATCGTAGAACCCCAGGGACTCACTCCCCAGGAACCTGCCGATTATGAGATTATCGAGATTGCGGTTGAAGTAATTCGAGAACTGAAACCCCGTCAGGAATAACCCGTAATCCAGTATCTCCGCGGTATGCTTCCATTTGAAAGCCAGCTTAGGCCGCCACGCACAGAAGAACCAGAGCAATACGGCCAGGACAAAGGCAGCGGTAAGGGCCTGGAAGACCAAGCTCCAAACACCGACATCGGCAAAGGCCAAGACTATGGCAACCACTCCGGCCAACAGCGCGCTGAGTATCTCCGCCATGGCCAGTGATTTAAAATCCAGCCACTTTGATAATAGGCCGAATTGAATCATGCCGAAAGAAGCGATTAAGAAAGTAGGCGATAAGACCAGGACAATGGCTATCAATCTATCTTCGGAATAAAAAGCGGCGATAAGCGGGGCCAGGGCGATGAAGATCAGGGTAATCGCCAGTCCTTCCGCCAGGTTCAACCAGAAAGCCGAGGACAGTTGGTTTTCACCCAGATCCTGCTTCTGGATTATCGCTGCCGGTATTCCCAGGTCGTTGAGGAGCAGCAGGAGGTTGGTGAATACCGTCACCATGGCGATCAGGCCAAAATCATCCGGGGTCAACAATCTCGCCAATATGGCAACTACGCCCAACCTCAGCAATAGTCGCACTGCCTGCGATAATATGGACCAGGCAGTGCCCTTGACCATCTTTTCCCTTAACTCCATAACCCTGTTGGTCTTTCTGCGGGTATCCACTCCCGCTCAAGGTCTCGCATGGCCACGTTCTTGAAATGGAAAGGAAAGCCTTTGCATCAATTATTCTTCTCCTATCCCCAAGAAACCTGTGACCAAGAAGGCGCGCCGGGCGTACAAGAACTGGCTCCTATGCCCAGACCGGTCCGGTATGTCCGCGCAGGGCCGGTTAAACCTTAAAGGCCGTAACTGTATAGCTTCCGGCTTCCGTTGTATCTCTGTCCACCATGTCCAAGGCAATGCTCGCCAGCTGCCCCAAGAACCAGGGGATCACCCAGAATATCCTTGAATATCCTCGGCAGCGACGGTTTACATGGTAATTGAACTTCAGCACCCACATCTGCCAGAATCCGGTATTCTCCTCTACGCGAATGCCGGTGAAGCCCGCCTCTTCGAGCAGATATTTCAACCCGTATCTTGTATACCTGTAATAATCATGCGGTTCCTCGTGTATTCCCCACATGAAGGGGACCGTTAACACCAAGGCGCCCTTCTCCCTAAGAATGCGGTGACACTCTTTCAGGAAATTCAAGGGTTCAGGTAGGTGTTCCAAGACCTGGAAAGATAGAAACGTATCGGCGAAACCGTCTTCGAAAGGAAGTCTTCCGTTCAGATCAGCGAAGATGTCGACCTGTTGCGACTGATGGGGGGTCTTTTCCCAATCAACGCCGATATATTCTTCGGCCACTTCTAATATGTCCTCTTTATACTGGCAATCGCCGCACCCCAGGTCTACTACCCGCCCCTTTATCAAATGGATGTTCTTCCGCAAGGATCTGTTGTTGATGAGCATTGCCAGCCAATTATGGGATTTCCAGTCCAGTTTATTCATTCTCGCTGCTTTTCCTCTCCCTGAACCTGGCGGTCACTCTCAAGGCGGGATTGCCGGCGATCAATGAATTTTCCTCAAACGAGGAGGTCACCACGCTGTTGATCGCGACAAATGAGTACTTTCCTATGGTAACCCCTGGAAGAATAATGGCGTCTAAGGCAACGCCGACGTTTTCCTCCAAAACGACAGGTCCTTCGATAACGAACTGCCTGGAATGCTCGACCAGCGGCCCGAAATGAAAACTGGTATCGGAAGGATCCATATCCGACCTGAAATGATTGGAGAAAGAAAACACTTTCACCCCCGAAGAAAAACCGCACTCATCGCATATGCACACTCCTCCTATTCCCGAGATGATGGAGAATGCCCCTATGTGCACGCTTTTGCCTATATGAATCCTTCCCTTGTCCAATGAATAATTCCGGTTTTCCACGTAGCGTCTCGGCCGGCTCGAGCTGTCCGGGCCGGCCATCAGTATCACTCCCTTATCGATCCAGGCATTGTCATCAATGGAGATATATTGAGGGTTCTGAAAGTGTACCCCCACATCGATCTTCACGTTTCTTCCCAGGTATCCCAGCCTTTTTCTCCAGTATGCATACCTTAACCTCTCGCCGATAGGGCCTGGCCAATATGAGATACACATCTCGTAAAGATTCAGCGGGATTCTCAGGGCTGCTTTGATCTTTCCGTACACGGCCATCACTCCAAGGTCGGCAGGTTAATACATCTTTCCACCGCAAGGTCTGCGTTCGGACAACCTCTCACTATCATATCGGAAGGATGGACATTGCTGATAAACCACACCCCCGGAATAATTCCAAGCTCCATATAGGCCCACCTTAAGTCACTCTTCTTCTCTTTTTCCACCATTACCGGATATCGCAGGTAGATAGGCCTTGAGCCCGCGATTATCAAGGGCTTCTTGTAGCCGTTGTTTTCACACCATTCATCCCATTCTCTCGCTTTCGCCCTCCTCATATCGTTCTTTTTATCCAGCTTCGCCAGCTGATTGAGGCCGAGGGCGGCCAGAGGAGGAGGCAACCTGCAGCCATGATCCACGGGTTTTCCACCATGTTCCTCTTCCCTGGTGGTTGATATCAATACCCTGTCTCCCTTGCTCATACTGACGAGATCCCTGGTGATCCATCGATACTTGGATCTATACGAATAATAATTGATGATCACGTTCTGCAGGATCTGCTCGATACGGTCCTCGCCGGGATAAGGAGCGCTGCGGTAAAACTCCTGTAGCCTCTGGCCCAATGTGTGGTCATTGGTGGTTGCCAGGCCCCCCACGACCGTACAGAACACCTTGGACTGCTCGGAGCTGTAGAAAGCCAGGTCCCCAAGATTGCCTACCTTGCGATCTTTGAATATCGCCCCCGTAGCCTGGGCACAGTCCTCGATCACCCTCAGGTGGTGCTTGTGGGCGATTTCCAATATGGCGCTGTAATCCCTGCAAACAATGCCGTAGAGATGGTGCAAGATTATCGCCTTTGTTCTCGGCGATATTTTCTCTTCGATCTTTGAGGCATCGAGCCCGTAAGTATCCAGCTCGATAT
>JAFDIC010000042.1 GCA_019308525.1 Deltaproteobacteria bacterium | reverse complement strand
AAGGCCGTGGCCTCAAATCCGGATGTTATTCAGGGCGCAAACAGCGCCCAGGCAGGCTTTCAACTCAGGACGGCACGTCAACTTGGCTTCAAGGGCGTCTTCATATCAGACTCGCCTCTTGCCCCGGGAATTATTTTGGCCGTTGCCGGAAAAGAGGCTTCCCACGATGTCCTCACAAATGGGATGGATTTCAAACATCCCACTCCGGGCATAAAAGAGACTATGGAACTATGGGCTAAGGCCTATAAAGATCCTTACTTCGAGGACACCCCTGTTACCTATGCCCAGGCAGAGGCCTTTGTCCAGGCCCTCAAGAAGGCTAATAGTGTTGAAGTAGAGAAGGTGATTGCAGCCTTCGAATCCATGACTGAACCAGGCAGCATACAGACCTGCTGGGGTCCCGCCTACATGAGTGGAGCTAAGACGTTTGGCGTTAACAGGGTCTTGAACAGGCCGGTGCCGCAGACTCGGTTGATGCATGGCAAGATAGAGTTTATCGGCCTCAAAATGCCGGACCTTCAATAGTAGCGTTGTTGACTACGCCAAGCGGAGCATCATAGAGTTCGATTCAAGAGGCAAAGGGGGCTGAGGGGTAGTGAAAGCTAGTGGAGGAGTCTTGCCAAAGGCTCAGAGTGATGATGGCACTGCCAGGAGGTCAAAGAGTTTGTGCAGCCTGGCTAATGGCAGCTTTGTTTACAAACAGGCCGGGGACCTTATTAGGCAGTAATACAAGGAGACGAAGCAAGTCGAAATCTCGCCGGGAGAACGATCTTGGACATATCAGCGCAGGTATTTTGGCAGGGTCTATTCAATGGAATTGCATTGGGATGGATTTATGTCCTGATGGCTCTTGGCCTGACTCTGATCTTCGGCATCATGCGCATTATGCAGTTCGCCCATGGTGAAATCTACATGTTGGGGGCATATGTTGCTTACTATGTGACCGTATCCATCAAATTGCCATTGTTTATGGCAACGGCTTTGAGCATGCTTGTTATGGCCATGGTAGGTCTAGTCTTGGAACGGTTTTTGTTCCGCCCGGTCAAGGAGGATTGGCTATCTGCGGTGATTGTTGCCGTAGGTCTGTCCTTAATCCTTCAGAGTGGTGCTATTGCTATGTTTGGCCTCCATCACAGGAATCTCCCTGTGCTGGCCGAGGGCCCCTTTAACATAACGGATCAGATAATTGTTCCCAAGGATAGGATTGTTGCGGTTGGAGTGTCCCTGTTCTTGGCCTTCGTTTTGTATCTCTTCCTCAAGCTAACCAAATATGGTCAGGCCATGGTGGCCAGTGCTCAGAATCCGCAGGGCGCTGTCCTTCAGGGCATCGCTCCGAACAAAATGGCTGCTTTGTCCATGGGGATCGGTTGTGCACTTGCCGCCGCAGGAGGGGTGCTGGCAGGGTCAATGTTTCAAATGGGCCCCTTTATGGGTTCCCTGTCTTTGGTAAAGGGCCTGCTCATCATTGTCATAGGCGGCATGGGAAGCTTGCTTGGTGCCCTAATAGCAGGGATGAGTTTGGGGCTTATTGACGGGCTGTTTCCCGTCCTGGTCGGGCATGCTTGGGCTTCCATGAGCCCTCTTTTCTTTGTCATCGCGGTTCTCATGCTTAGGCCTCAAGGATTATTCGGCCATGAATAGGGGGAATTCATTCGAAACCTTGTGCTCTATTGGAGCAATATTCATTGCAATTGTTGCCCCACTTCTCCTATCCAATATCTACTGGACTTCTGTGTTGACCATGATACTCATCAACTCCCTTATGGCGGCTAGCCTTCGGACTATTTTGACCGTTGGCGAATTTTCACTGGGCCACGTGGGATTTATGTGCCTCGGAGCCTATACATCGGCACTATTGAAAATGAAGACCGGGCTCCCCTTTGCTATGACCTTGCCCGCCGCCGGCCTCATCTCCGGGCTGGTGGCTTTTGTTTTGGGTCACCCGTTCATGCGCGTGAAAGGTATATACTTTGCTATTCTTACCCTTGTGACGTCAGAGAGTTTTCGACTTTTGGCTTACAACTGGCGTAATTTGACGGGCGGGATTGATGGCCTGATTGGTTTTCCTGGGGCTGGTGTGTTATCCCTTCCCGGTCTGGGAAAAGTAGATTTTGGAGGGTTTATTGAATATTATTACTTGACACTGGCTATAGCATGCGCATCATTGTTCATCCTCTACCGCCTGGAAAAATCGAAGCTCGGGTTTATCTGGTTGGCCATTCGAGATGCCGACAAGCTGGCTGGTGCCTTGGGTGTGAATGTCTTGAGGTACAAGGTCTTAGCATTCAGTGTGGCGTGCTTTTTTTCAGGAATCGGTGGCGGCCTTTTCGCGCACTTTGAGCGGGCCCTGAGCCCCCATGCCGCTGCTACATTCGGCATCATGACCACCATCTACCTTTTGACCTACATGGTGGTGGGTGGAAAGGACCAATTTGCGGGGCCCATCGTTGGTGCCATAGTCCTTTCTCTGGTCTATGAATTTGCGCGGCCGGTGGAAGAATATCAACCAATGATAATCGGTGCTATTGCCATCTTAATAGTTATGCTGATGCCTCAAGGGATAGTGAGTATACCTGGAAAAATTGCAGGACGATTTGGACCGCCCGCGCACAGGTTGTTGAATTCTAAAGTGAGGAGCCCGTAAAACAGGGAAGTGTAATGGGTTTTCTTGAGATTCGAAAGCTGACGAGGTCTTTTGGTGGGTTGACAGCAGTGGCTGACCTGGATATGGATGTAAACCAAGGCCAGTTGGTCGGTCTTATAGGCCCGAACGGGGCGGGCAAGTCCACAGTGCTCAACATGATCGGAGGAACGTTAAGGCCTAATCGAGGGCAGATCATTTTTGATGGGAAAGATATCACCAAGGATCCCTCTCACCGAAAAGCCCAACAGGGCATCATCCGCGTTTTTCAGGAAAACCTCCTTTTCACCAGCTTTACCGTGCTGGAAAATGTGAAGGTCGGCTGCCACCTGCAATCGAAAATCGGCCTTTCGAGCGTATTCCTGAAGAAGCGTTCGAGTCAGATTCAGGAAGATAGATTGGAACGGAAGGCCTTGGATTCCCTTGAATTCGTCGGCTTGGGACAATATAGAAATGAATTGGCAATCAATCTGCCCCATGGCAAACAGAGGCTATTGGCCTTGGCGATTGCGCTGGCAGCTCAACCGCATCTGCTTCTGCTGGATGAGCCACTGACCGGTATGAATGCTGAAGAGATTGAAAGAATGTTGAGCATGATCAGAGAGCTTAATGAACAAAGGGGGATTACTTGCATCATCATTGAGCACAACATGAAAGCAATTATGGGGCTTTGTGATTGGATTGCCGTTCTCAATTTCGGAAAGAAAATTGCTGAAGGAACCCCAGGCGATATAGCTGAAAGCCCTCCAGTGATAGAGGCCTATCTGGGGAAGGAATGAAATGATACTTGAGATCATGGACTTGAGAGTCTGTTATGGCGGGGCCGAAGTGCTGAAGGGCATTTCCCTTGCTGTGAAAGAGGGCGAAATTGTGACCCTGATCGGAAACAATGGGGCTGGCAAGACAACGACTCTCAGGACCATATCAGGGCTGGAGAGACCTGTAACTGGGGAGATCCTGTTTCAAGGAGAAAGAGTCCATGAGACCCCAGCGCAAGAGATCGTCAAGATGGGAATAGGGCATGTTCCTCAGGGGAGAGACCTTTTCCCATACATGGGAGTCCTTGAAAACATAAAATTGGGCGCCTATTTACAGAAAGACAAAAATAAGATAAAGGAAAAATTGGAGGAGATATTTCAGACGTTTCCAGTCTTGAAAGCGCGAAGAAGGCAGCAGGCCGGGACGCTGAGCGGAGGAGAGCAGCAGATGCTTGCCATCGCACGCGCCTTGATGGGAAACCCCAGGTTACTCTTGTTAGACGAACCTACAATAGGCCTTGCTCCCATAGTAGTTCGTGAGATAGGCAAGATCGCAGTAGAGATAAACGAGAGTGGCACAAGTATCCTGCTGGTGGAACAGAATGCCCGGATGGCCCTCGGCCTGGCCCATAGAGGCTACGTGTTAGACACAGGGAGCATTGTATTGGAAGGAAATTGCCGGGAACTCTTGAACGATGAGAGGGTGAAAAAGGCATACTTGGGTAAATGATTCTCGGCCTGAAGCATAGCTAAGTATCAAACTTAGAATTTTTCCGATCCATGTGACGAGGGGAATCTAGAGAGGAGAACGATCACAAAATGTTTTCTGTCCTTCTTCTGGCTATAGACTTCGGGGTTATCATTGTCGCCCTGATCTTTGCGGTGGAATCCAAGAGAGAAGGGGAGCCCCGGGCCCCAAAGGCGGGCTGGGCCGGTGTCCTTTTTCATCTCCTGCTCCTTCCCCTGATTCTCTTCGTCCCACCTTTGAGAATTCCCGTCGCCGTCCTCTTCGGGATATACCTTGTCTTCTTGCTGATTTGCCTGGTGCCCGGAAAACCCAGTCCAAGAATTCTGAAGGGAAGCATGGGACATGTGGTCGGAGATGTCAAGCGGGTTGATGAGAGGGATATCATGTTTGCCCGGGTTGAAGGCCTCAAACCCGGGACCGAGCAGTACGACCGTTACTATGAAATGCATCCCGAGCACAAGGCCTATGATGACCGGAGGAGAGAGGGGGGCGGGTTTCCGCTCGGCCCGCCGGGCACCATAGACAATGGATATGTTCCCATGGTCGGCATGACCGAGGCCACCTTTCACATGTGTTTTTTCATGGGAGATCACCCCGTTGCAGAGCCGGAGCAGGAGTCCTCACCCCACTCCCTCCCCCCGGACCGCGCCAGTGACATGGTCAAGAATCTTGCCCTGCACCTGGGAGCTGCTCTGGTCGGGATATGCAAGGTAAATCCCCTGTGGAGCTATTCCCACAGGGGAGAGATCCACTTCGACAACTGGGAAGAATGGGGCCGAGAATTGCCGGAACCCTTGCCCTACGCGGTGGTGTTTGCCACGGAAATGGATTATGAACACGTAGTCACCGCCCCACATACACCTTCCGTTGCAGAGAGTGCAACCCAGTACTCAAAGGGCGTTTACATCAGCACCATCCTGGCCCAGTGGTTTTCCGCTATGGGTTACAGAGCTGTCGCCCAGCACTTTCTCCACTATGACCTGTTGCCGATTCCCCTGGCCGTAGATGCCGGGCTGGGAGAATTGGGCAGGCTGGGATATCTCATGACAGGCAGGTTCGGCCCGAGGGTCAGGGTCTTCGCCACGACAACGGATATGCCCCTGACACCAGATAAGCCCATCTCCATTGGCGGGGATGAGTTTTGCCAGAGATGCAAGAAGTGTGCAACCTCCTGCCCGTCGCGGTCCATACCCACCGAAGGAAAGGTGGTGCACAACGGGGTTGAGAAGTGGAAACTCAACGAGGAGTCCTGTTATGAGTTCTGGGGCAAAGTTGGTACGGATTGTGCGATCTGCATGGCGGTGTGTCCTTTCAGCAGGCCTGACACGGTGATGCACAGGTTGGTGAGATGGTTTGTGGCCAGATCACCTGTAGCCAAGGTCATTTTTCCCTACCTGGACAATTTGATATATGGTAAGAAGTGGCATCCGAGGACCGTATCGCCCTGGTTATATTACCCAAAGGGGCAAGGGCGAAAGGAAGAAGAGGTGTATTAGCCGGGGAGCGGTGCCATAAAGGAAATTGATAATAGCTCAGGGTTTTTCTGGTGGCGGATGATTGGTTCGGGGTTGTTGCATGTGCCGGGATGAATCGCAAGCTGGAGCTTGCTCTTACAGGGAACAGGGTGTATGGATTCCTGTGCAGGAGCGACCTCCCGGTCGCTATGAGCCATTGGTCATTACAAAATACTTGGTGAAAGGAGGGGGGTTATGAAGTTTATCAGGGTCAATATGACGGAAAAGGCGATCCGGACTGAAGATGTCCCCGAGGAGTATGTGGGCCTGGGGGGCAGGGGACTTACGTCCATCATGATCAACAGGGAAGTGCCGCCCAAGTGCGATCCCCTTGGGTCCGAAAACAAGCTCATCTTTGCCCCAGGGGTCTTGAGCGGGACGAGCCTCATAAATACCAGCCGCATCTCTGTGGGTGCAAAGAGCCCCCTTACCGGAGGGATAAAAGAAAGCAATGCCGGAGGAACCGTAGGCGCTGCAATGGGAAACCTGGGGATAACCGCCGTAATCATAGAGGGGCAGGCGCCTGAAGGAGACATGAATATCCTGAGGATCGACGAGAACGGCGAGGCGAGCCTAGTCCCTGCCGGGGACTATAGGGGCATGAGGACCTACGCCTTTGTTGAGAAGATGCTCGAAGTCTATGGTGAGAAATCATCTGTTTTGTGCATCGGACCGGCCGGCGAGAAGAGGATGGCTGTGGCATCGGTTCAGTCTTCGGATGTGGACGGACGGCCCTGTAGGGCCGCTGGCCGCGGAGGGCTTGGAGCGGTCATGGGGGCCAAGGGTCTGAAGGCGCTGGTGGTAGACCAGAGGGGAAAGACCCCGGATCCGGTGAAGGAACCGGAGGCCTTCAAGGAGGCGGCCAAGACATTCGCCAAGCTGGTAAGAGAGAATCCCATGAGCGGCGAGATGATGCCTGCTCTGGGGACTGCGGCACTTGTCGGCGCTGTCAATTCCATGGGTGCATTTCCCAGTTATAATGCCAAGAAAGGGGTATTTGACGGCTGGGAAAAGATAAGCGGTGAAAGAATGGCGGAGATAATAAAGGAACGGGGCGGAAAGACTACACACATGGGGTGCACCCAGTGTATTGTTCATTGCTCAAACGAGTATGTTGACAAGGGAGGGAAATACATCACGGGTTCCCTGGAATATGAAACCATCTGGGCTACGGGTGGGATGACCGGAATCGACGACCTGGACGTGATTGCGAAACTGGACTTTCTATGTGATGATATAGGGGTAGACACTATGAGCACGGGGGTAGCAGTCGCAGTGGCCATGGATGCGGGGTACAGGCCTTTTGGTGACAGCAAGGCGGCCATGGAGATGATAGAGGAAATCGCACAGGGGACAGAGTTCGGGAAGATATTGGGTGCCGGACCCGCGGCTGTGGGCAAGCACTTCAACCATCCCAGGGTCCCGGTGGTAAAGGGGCAGAGCATTGCCGCCTATGATCCCAGGGGCATGCAGGGAAACGGTGTCACATACGCCACCTCCCCTATGGGTGCCGACCACACGGCCGGCAACTTGATCTCCGAATACGGGGAAGGAAAGCTTGATCCCCTGAAGCCGGACGGGCAGGTGGAGGCTTCCCGCAACCTCCAGATAGCAATGGCATCGCTTGACTGCACCGGCCTTTGCCTGTTTGCCGGGTTTGTGCTCGGGACACCCGAGGGCGGTGAGGCGTTCCTGAAGGTCATGAACGCCAGGTTCGGGACACAGCTCGGGCCGGATGACATTCCAGCCCTGGGCGTGCGTGTACTCAGGGCGGAGCGCGAGTTCAACAAAAGGGCAGGCTTCACCAACAAGGATGACAGGTTGCCGGAGTTCTTTTACAAGGAGCCCTTGCCACCTCACAACAAGGTATTCCTCATAGCTGACGAGGAGATTGACAGGACCTTTGATTTTTGATTTAAGAAAGCACCTCGAAATTAGATTCTCGAGATCGGGATGAAACTGAAGGTCCAGATGTTTGGGACGTTGGGGGAGCGATATCCAGGCCACAAAAGGGGGGATGCACTGGAGGTGGAGATTCCTGCTGGATGGCGGGTGAAGGACCTCCTGGAGCACTTGAAGATCAGAGGTGTGGAGGGAGGCATAGTCACATCAGAAGGCAGGTTGATGGGCATGGAGGAACCGCTCAAGGACAATGCCACCGTGCAGATCTTCCAGTCAGTCTTCGGAGGTTGAGGGAGGAATTTTGCCTAGACTCAGGGATAGGGTGGCTGTAGTTACAGGGGCTGCACGCGGGATAGGATCTGGAATCGCTCGGGCAATGGCCGGGGAAGGAGCCGTGGTGGTCCTCTGGGACATCCTGGGTCTGGTGGAAGAGACTGCCCAATCCATTCGCAGCTCCGGCCAGGATGCCTTATCTGACAAGGTTGACGTCTCTGATCCGTTGCAGGTCAATAATGCCATTGCCGGTCTCAATGATAGTTTCGGGAGAGTGGACATTCTTGTCAACAACGCCGGGATAGCTTATTTTGCTCCCTTCGTAGAAACGACCGACGAGAAAAGGGACATGGTATTCAGGGTAAACTTCAACGGGGTATGGAATTGCACGAAGGCCATTCTGCCAGGGATGCTCGCGCGGGGGTATGGGAGGATCATCAACATTTCCTCTGTTACCGGTCCGAGGGTCGGGGACCCAGGGCTCAGCGCCTATTCGGCCACAAAGGGTGCCGTTTGCGGTCTGGCCAGGACTCTTGCCCTCGAGGTTGCAGGGTCAGGCGTGACCGTGAATACCATTCTCCCGGGATATATCGAGACCCCCCTGATGCAGCCAATGGCTGAAGAAATGGGAACGAGTGTAAAGGAGGCGGCAAAGCGGATCGGGAAAGGAATTCCCATGAAAAGGCTGGGGACGGTAGAAGAGGTGGGAGACCTTGCCGTATTCCTGGCATCTGACGAATCAGCCTACATCACCGGCCAAGAGTTCGTGATCGACGGGGGAAATATTCTCCAGGAGAAGGCGGCGTCTTGCCCTGATTGACTGAAGGGGGAGTTATCGGTTATTTGTTAGTGGTTACTTGCTTGTAACCTTGAAACTCAGGCAAGCAATGAGTGATAACAGATAATGCGTTGCCGGGCAAAGGAATTCGGGGAAAAGGAGGTGATAAGAACTGTTCAGGATTTGAAATTGGTCAAAAGGAAAGCTTAAACTCACCATGACTGAAAGGAGGAACAAAATGAAGGGAAGGAGAAAGTATCTGTTAGGTGCCGTGGTCCTTGGATTGGTTTTTGTGCTTTGCATGTTCTTGTCTTTTTCGAGTGCAGTGGCAGCGGGCAAGGTTTACAGGCTCAAGATTCAATCCGGTTACCCCCATGGGGACCTGTCCATGGAGCTGTTAAAGGACTTTGCAGCGTCGGCTGCCAAGAGGAGTAACGGGCGGCTCAAGATCTCGGTATTTGCAACACCGGAGATAGTGCCCACAGAGCAGTTGTTTGATGCCACCAAGGTCGGTACGGTGGATATGCTCCATTGCGGAGGAACCTTCTGGGGGGGTATTGTTCCGGTCGGGGAAATAGAGTTTGGTATCCCCTATGCATACAGGATTCCCGAGGCGGATACCTATCCTGAAGCCGCGAACCTCATCAGGAAGTTCTTTTTTGAGAGCGGATTCGTTGAACTGCTGAGGCAACAGTACGGAAAACACGGGCTGTACTGGCTCGACATGCATACCTACGGCGAGGCTCCATTTACCCTTGCCACGAAATGTATCCGGACCCTTGAAGATGTGAAGGGTGTCAAGATCAGGGACGAGGGGATATGGACGAAATGGCACAACATGGTTGGCTGGAGGGGAACCACTTCGGTCTCCCCGGAAGATACCTATATGGCACTTAAGCTTGGTACTCTTGATGCCTCGCAATGGGACGTGAGTGCGGTAACCGGCCTCAAATGGCACGAGGTGGCGCCTTACTGGATCAAAGGACTGGAGAATGACACAATCGTAGGGCATATCATGATTAACATGAAGTTGTGGAACTCCCTTCCGGAAGACCTGAAAGAGGCCCTCAGGGGGGCAGCGGAGGACTACTGGTACAAGACTATTTCAGCCTATGAAAAAGAGATGCTTATCGTTGAGGACCTGGTCAAGAAGGGTGTCGTGAAGAAGTGTGAATTGACTCCCGAGGCGATGAAAGCGCACCAGAAGGCAGCATTGGAGCTGTGGGATGAGATGGCTGCCAGGGATGCTGCTTCGGCCAAGGCCATTGCCCTGATAAAGGAATGGAGGGGGGTCAAGTAAGCCACCTGGTCCAGAACGGGAAACAAGAACCCGAGATAGAGGCTTGGGGAGGGGGTCCGAAGACCTCCTCCAGCCCTTCCCGGGAGACTGATTGAGGGAATGAAGACAATGGCAGGAAAATTGGGTGCTTTCTTCAGGTTCGTTGATAGGGTAAGCGAGAAGACCGGGCGGGTGGTATGCCTTTTGATCTTCGTCATGATGGTGATTACCACGATAGAGGTCGTTGCACGGTATGCCTTTAATCATCCCACCCTTTGGGTGTGGCCGATCAACAGGCAGCTTTTTGGTGTTTTCATCCTCTTCGCCGGGATATATACCATGTCCAAGGAGGACCACATCCGTGTGGAGATCCTCTATGATCATTTTCCCCCCAGGATGAAGAGGGTAGCCAGGTATTTTGCCATGACTTCCTTTTTTTGTTTCATGGTAGCCTTGATCCTCCAGGGGGCCAGGATGGGCTGGAATTCCGTCATAGTGAAAGAGAAACTGACAGGAGCATTCCCCATACCTCTCTATCCCCTCAAGATATTGATTCCCGTTGCGGCATTCCTCTTCCTCCTGGAGGGGATAGCCGTTTTCTCGCGGCCAAATAACAAATAGCAATGCGGCTCCGTAGCAATAAGTTGGCAAGAGGAGGCCTGGGAACTATTGCTGCAAGAAGGTGATAATGGTGACCTGAAATGGAAATGAGCGTTGAACTGGTTTCAGTACTGCTGTTCGGTGGACTCCTGTTGTTGTTGTCCCTGGGGGTTCCAGTAGCATTTGCCCTGGGTGGGATCACTGTGGTTCTCACCTATCTGCTTGAAGGTTACATCGGACTGTACACGGTAGCTACAACCACCTACAGGGAAATTACCGACCCCACTCTCATTACCATTCCCCTTTTTCTGCTCATGGGGAATTTCCTCATCCACTCGGGAATTTCGGATCGTCTCTTCCAGGCCCTGAACTACTGGCTGTCAGGGGTGCGAGGAAGTCTCGCAGTGGTATCGGTGGCGGTATGTGTGGCCCTGGCGATGTGCGGTGGGTTTGGTCCCGGGATACTGACGATGGGCCTTATTGCAGTCCCCGCCATGCTGAGGCATAACTATGATAAGTCCCTGGCCCTCGGTTGCGTGATGGCAGGAGGGGTCTTGGGGACGATCATACCTCCCAGCATCATAATGATAGTCTTCTCTTTCATCGCAAGGGTCTCCATCGGGAGGCTCTTTTTCGGGGGTGCAATTCCAGGTTTCGTTTGTGCGTTCTTTTATGTCCTCTACATCCTGATCAGGTGTTATTTCCAGCCCCAGCTTGCGCCCAGGGCGGCTGAAGAGGTCACATGGAAGATGAGGTGGGTTTCCCTGAAGGAACTGTTCTTTCCTACCTTGCTGGTTGTGCTCGTCTTGGGGTCCATATTCTCCGGGATGGCCACACCCACCGAAGCGGCGGGCGTGGGGGCCATGGGGGCATTTTTCGTCTGTATCATACATCGTCGCTTGACCTGGAAGGTGCTCATGGACTCTTGCCTGGATACTTTCAGGATAAGCGGAATGGCCCTGTGGATCCTGGTATCGGCGACCTTGTTCGGCATATTCTATACCACTGCGGGGGCCCAGGATCTGGTGATGGAGATAGTGGAACAGCTCCCTGTAAGCCGATGGGTCATCCTGGTGGGTATGCAGATTATTCTCCTGTTATTCGGGATGTTTATGGACGATTATGCCGTGATTACCATCTGCGCCCCCATCTTCATGCCCATTGCAAAGTTCCTGGGTTTCGATCCAATCTGGTTCTCCATTGTTTTCTTGCTTAATATGCAAGTAGCATACTTGACACCACCGTTCGGCTGGTCGCTGATCTTAATGAAGGGGGTGGCACCACCGGAGGTGTCTACGAAGGACATCTGGCAGGCGGTGCCGCCTTTCGTCGGAATGCAACTGCTGGTGCTGGTCTTGACCATGGTGTACCCGAAGTTGGCCTTGTGGCTCCCGGGCAAGATGATCTAGGTTCCGGGAGAATGGTAAGGGAGGCATGCACAGTGGCGCGGAGCACAATGAGGACTTGAATGGCAATATCCGAGAAAAAGAGGGAGAGAGGCAGCAGAGAAAGACTCCAAGGCAAGGTGGCGATTGTTACAGGCAGCGCCGAGGGGATCGGTGAAGCCACGGCCAGGCTCTTTGCAAAGCAAGGGGCCCGGGTGGTGGTGGCGGATATCGATGAGAAAAAAGGCGCCAGGGTTGCGGAGGAGATAAGAAAGGATGGTGGAGATGCGATCTTCATCCGCCTCGACGTGACCAACGAGGAGGATTGGAGGTTCTTGATGCGGGAAACCCTATCGCGATACGGCAAGCTTAATGTCCTTGTCAATAATGCCGGCATTTCGGAGATAGCGGACATCGAGAATACCAGCCTGGAAAACTGGAACAGGACCATGGCCGTAAACGCTACTGGAGTGTTTCTCGGCACCAAGTACGCCATCTTAACTATGAAGGGCAATGGCGAGCTGTGCTCCATCATCAACCGCTCTTCCATAGACGGCCTGGTGGCAGAACCGGACCTCTTCGCCTACTGTGCGTCAAAGGGGGCGGTCACGACCATGACAAAGTCTGCGGCCCTCTCTTGTGGCGCAAGAGGGTACAGGATCCGTGTAAACTCCGTTCATCCGGCCTACGTTCACACTTCCATGACGAGGGGCGAGGCATCCGGATACGGCATCAGTGAAGAAGAATACCTGGAGCGAATGAAGAAAATACATCCAATTGGGGTAGGTGAAGCCCTGGATGTGGCTTACATGGATCTATACCTCGCGTCAGATGAATCAAAATGGGTGACAGGGGCGGCATTCGTCATTGATGGTGGCGTGACGGCCCAGTAGGAAAGCACTGATATCGGTCAACGGAGGTGAATTCCATGGCAAAAGAAAAGGCATTTGTACATCCCTATATCCCCAATTCCGCTCCCGAGATAAAGGAGCACATGCTGAAGGAAATCGGGGTAAGCGATGTGGAGGAGATATACAAGGAGATCCCGGAGCACTTGAGGTTCAAGGGCAGGCTCAATATCCCCGAACCATTTCCCTCGGAATATGAGCTAAGGAAGCACGTAGAAGTGATCCTGGGACAAAACAAGACATGCCATGAGTATCTCAGTTTTCTGGGTGCCGGATGCTGGCAACACTACGTGCCTGCGGTGTGCGAAGAGATCATTGGGCGCTCGGAGTTTCTCACTGCATACGGGGGCACGGCCTATTCGACATTTGGAAGGATCCAGGCCCAGTTCGAGTTCCAGAGCCTCATGGGGGAACTCCTTTGCATGGACGTGGTGAGCAAGCCGAGCTACAGTTGGGGTGCAGTGGCAGCCAACGCCATTCGGATGGCGGGGAGGATGACAGGAAGATCAGAAGTACTGCTGGCCAAGACCACGGGGCCTGAACGGCTTGCAACCATCAGGAACTTTTGTAAGTCCATACCCCCGGGGAAGGGGCTCAATGTCGTGCTGGTTGAACATGACAGGGATACAGGAATGGTTGATCTGGATGATTTGAAGAGAAAGATATCTTCTGACACTGCTGCGGTCTACTTTGAAAACCCCTGTTACCTTGGCTTCATTGAGGCAAGGGGAGAAGAAATATGCGCCATTGCCCACGAGAAGGGCGCGGAGTGCATAGTGGGCGTGGATCCCATCTCCCTCGGTGTCGTAACGCCCCCAGGGAATTACGGGACAGACATGGTGGTTGGCACGATCCAGCCCCTGGGTATCCACATGAATTACGGTGGTGGGGTAGCGGGGTTCATTGCCAGCCGGGACGAAGAGAGATACATAGCTGAATATCCCTCCTGGTTGATCAGCCTGGTAGATACCGTAAAGGAGGGGGAATACGGTTTTGGGTTTTCCAGGTTCGAGAGGACTTCTTACATAGGCAGGGACAAGGCAAAGGACTTCTTGGGGACCGTGGCCGGCCTGTGGACGATTGCAGCCGCCGTGTACATGTCATTAATGGGACCAAAGGGATTCCGGGAGATAGGGGAGACCATTATCCAAAGATCCCATTATGCCATTGACCGCCTGTCGTCCATAAAGGGTGTAGAGGTGCTGTTTCCCTCCTATGCCTTCAAGGAGTTCGTTGTCAGTTTCGACGGCACGGGGAAAACCGTGAGGGAGATAAACCGTAAGCTCTTGGACTACGAGATCTTCGGGGGAAAGGACCTTTCAGAGGATTTCCCTGAACTGGGCAACAGCGCCCTTTACTGCGTTACGGAAGTCCACGGTAAAAGGGACATCGACAGGCTCGTGGAAGCACTGGAGGAGGTGGTTGGGAAATGAAGGATCTGCCGAAAGTAAAGGACTTTCACTCCCCGGTATGGAGTGAGCCGATCATCATGGAGATGGGGCGGAAGGGCGAGCGAGGTATCCTCGTGCCCGAAGCGGAAAAGGAGATAAGAGAAACGGTGGGGAATCCCGAGTCCTACGTACCGGAGAACATGAGGAGAAGGGAAGCGCCGGCTCTCCCGGAAATAGCTCAGCCCCAGGTCTTGAGGCACTACCTGCACCTTTCCCAGATGTGTCTGGGGATGGAGACGAATATCGATGCAGAAGGCACCGCCACGATGAAATACAGTCCCAAGGTGAACGAAACCCTGGTCAGGTCACCACAGATGGCGGAGATTCATCCGTACCAGGATGAGGATACCATACAGGGGATCCTCGAGATCATATATAAACTGGACCTTTTTCTCAGGGAGATCTCTGGTCTGGATCAATTCACCTTCCAGCCGCCCGGGGGGTCGATGGCAACTTACACCAATGCATGCATCCTCAGGGCATATCACGAGGAACGGGGTGAAGGCGCCCAAAGGGACGAAGTAATCACGACCATCTTCTCCCACCCCTGTAATGCGGCCACCGCTGCTACGGCCGGGTTCAAGGTGATTACGCTGATGCCGGACAGGGAGGGGTATCCAGATTTTGATGCCCTTAAGGCCAGCGTCTCCGAGCGAACGGCCGGCTTGATGATTACCAACCCCGAAGACACGGGCATATATAACCCGCGCATAAAGGAGTTCACCGACCTCGTCCACGAGGCCGGGGGATTGTGCTTTTACGATCAGGCCAACGCCAACGGTATTCTCGGGATTACCAGGGCCAGGGAAGCGGGTTTCGATGCCTGCCACTTCAATCTCCACAAGACCTTTTCATCCCCCCACGGCAGCTTTGGACCGGGATGCGCTGCCTACGGGGTGGATGGGAAGCTCGCCAAGTACTTGCCGAAGCCCATTGTCACATGGGATGGTGAGAAATATCACCTGGACTATGACAGGCCCCACAGCATAGGCAAGGTAAGGGAAGTTCATGGGAACATCCCCGCGGTCCTCAGGGCCTATGCCTGGATAATGAGCATGGGTCCGGAAGGACTCCTGGAAACGGCACGCACGTCGGTCTTGAACAACAACTACTTGACCAAGATGTTGGAACAGATCCCGGGGACTGTGCGTTACTATGCCCCGGGGAGATACAGGCTGGAGCAAACCAGGTGGAGCTGGGAGAAGCTGACCAAGGATACCGGGGTAGGGACGCTGGA
This sequence comes from Deltaproteobacteria bacterium, assembly GCA_019308525.1. Next base: position 352 of record JAFDIC010000042.1, on the reverse strand, counting down.
TATCCAGAGAAGGATGGTGGACTACGGGCTCCAGTCCTTTTTCATGAGCCATCATCCCTGGGTTGTGCCCGAGCCCTTCACTCCGGAGTTCTGCGAGTCCTATTCCGTGGACGACATGGAGTACTGGTGTGCGGTGCTGAAAAAGATCTCAGATGAAGCTTACAGTGAACCGGAGACAGTAAAATCGTCTCCCCACAGGGCCCCCATTCACCTGGTGAAATACGAAGACCTGGATGATCCGGCCAAGTGGGCCATGACCTGGCGGGCCTACGTAAGAAAGAGGAAAAAGGCCCAAGCAAGATAGAGAATGGATGCCACCAAGAGGAAGAGGTTGGGCCTTATAGTCAACCCC
>JAFDIC010000041.1 GCA_019308525.1 Deltaproteobacteria bacterium | reverse complement strand
CGAAGCTGTCCGTCTCCATGCTGAGCCTCTGAGCGCCCGACATTAAGACAACCCTTACGCCTTTCGCACATTCGTCCATTCGATCACCGAGCAGGACCTCTCCTGCTATGAACCTCTTGGGGAGTCCCATGTACCGCACGGCCGGTCTGGTCCTGAATTCCGGATGCAGCTCTTCCAAGCTCGCTGATGTCCATAGCCTTGAAACCTCGCACGCAGGGTCTTCCGGGTCGCCGAACACCAATGCACCGGTGGGGCAGGCCTCGACACACCTTGGCTCCTTCCATCCCCCATCCAGGAGATGGGCACAGAAGGTGCATTTTTGCGGAAGGTTTTTCTCCTCGTTCCAATAGATGGCCCCGTATGGACAGGAATCAGCCAGGTCCTTAAGGCCTTTCGACTCCTTTGGGTCTATGATTACGATCCCATCAGGACGGCTGTAGACTTCTCTCCCGGACGCAGCCTGTATGCAGGGGGCGTCTTCACAATGCATGCAGGGCCTGGGTATATGGGACACCTTTACCTTAGGATAGGCGCCCCTTTCCACTTCCCTGACCTCGACCCACTTGTGTCCCGACTCGGGTTGTGCCACAGACCAGGGAAGATAGTCATTACCGGCAAACTCATCCCGGCAGGCCAGGAAGCAATTATGGCAACCGTTACACCTCTTCACATCGATAATCATAGCGTATCGTGCCATGGGGATCACTCCTCCCATTTTTCAACTTCAATGAGACAGGAATTGGGAGCCATGCCCGGTGCCTTTCCAGAGAGCATCCTGGAGGAAGTCAAGAGGTTGATACAGCCTCCCCTGTCAATCGAGCCGGGCTTACCAGGGTCAAGGGGATCGTATTTTGCCGATGAAGCATAGCTGTGAACGATTCCCGGCCTGATCCGTTCCGTAAGTTTTGCCACGCAAAGCACGGCGCCCCGATCATTGAAAAGCCGAATAATGTCCCCGTCCCGGACTCCCCTTACCCTGGCATCGAGGGGGTTGAGGCGGGCCGGCCACCACGCGTAACCGTCTTTCATGATACGGTGAACCGGTATTTCATCCAGCCATGAAGCATGCTTGTCATAGTGGGTATGAAAGGAAAACCTCGGGTGCGGAGAGACTAGCTGAAGCGGGTATTTCTTGGCAAGCTCCGTTCGGTGTCCTTCCCAGCTAGGTATGTACCTCGGCATTGGCGGCCTCTCGTCATCATGGGGAAAATGCTCCTCGAGGCTCCTGGAGACGAACTCTATCTTCCCGCTGTAAGTGCCAAGCTCATTTCCTTTTCGTGTCTTCCTCTTGGGGTTGCCCAGATCGGGCGTATCACACTCCCTTCCCTCATAGAACCACCTCAGGGAGGGAGTGGATTTGTAGTCCTCTGGAATATTGGCTATGAAATATCCCTTGCGGTTGAACTCTTCCCAGGAGACATATTTCGGGAGATCCGAGATATCAAAGAAGGCCTTGACCCAGTCCAACTCTGTCTTGCCCTCGGTGTAGAGAGACTTCTTCCCTAGACGATCCGCGAGGAGGGAAAATATCTCGTAATCGGACTTGGACTCCCAAAGCGGCTCTATGCACTTTTGCTGCCTTACTATTATCCTGAAATTGCATCCGCTGCTCGCATGGACCGTGTAGCCGCCTGCCGCACCCCATTCCCCGACGTCATCCCGCTCCAGTTGAGTGCAGGCGGGGAGGATGATGTCGGCAAATCCTGTTTCACTGGACCACCAGCAGTCCTGGTTCACCACGAATTCCAGCTTGGGGCTCTGGTACATCCGCACCCACTTGTTTGTATCGCACATGGTTCCTATGAAGGACCCTCCGTAGCGGTAGAACATCCTTATCTCTGAGTGCCCCTCCATGGGATAAGTGAAATGGGTGAACTGCTGTTCCAGGGACTGTCCGCAAAAGCCTTCCCCGTACCAACTGATCGGGGGATTCAATACGGCCTCGGGTAGGATAAGCCTGTAAAGACGCTGCCTTGTGGGATTCTCCATCTTTGTTTCGGCCGCCCTTGATGTCCCCATCCTTCCGTCCAGGTCAGCGTACCCGGGGAACCATATATCCGTATTTGACGGTGCACCCATAGTCGTTCCCCATATACTCACACCCGGCTTCCCAAGCCCCTGCATCGCCTGGAGCAGCACCATCATCCTTGCCCATTCCGTTGCGTAGGCCTCTCTACAGGCACCTCCTTCACCTCCCCTGGCACCTCCTGAAAGCACGGTCCTCTTTGAGGCCCACTCCCTTGCCAGTGTCCTTATTGTCCTGGGTGGCACTCCGCATTCCTCAGAGGCCCATTCCGGGGTCTTGGGCTGGCCGTCATCCTCTCCCAGCAGATGTCGCCTAAAGGAGTCAAACCCCACGGTGCGATTCTTTATGTATTCCTTGTCATAGGTCCCCTCACTCAGCCACACAAAGGCTATCGCCATTGCCATGGCTGTCCCGGTACCCATCCTGATGGGTATCCATTTTCCCTCCATGGCGGCAGCCGTGTAATTGTAATGGGGGTCAATGAACACCATCTTTACACCCTTGTCCCTGAGCCACAGGCGCCAGATGGCAGAGTCCTGTCCGGTGTAAGTACCCCTGGTGGAATCAGGGTCATTTGACCAGAAGACTATCATCTCCGCATTCTTCAGGGCATCTTCAAGCAGATCATACTGTTCGGGCATTCCCAGCCTCCAGAAAAAGCCATAGGTATGGGTAGCCCCCCAGTGCCAGCCCTCCCAGCTATCCGGGTTATCCAGCACGGGCGTATAGCCGATCATGTTGAAGAACCTGGAGAAGGGTCCCATCTTGTATCCCACTATGCCCCAGTTGTGGTGGGAGGACGTCATGCCGGAGACCGCTGACGCGCCGTAGGTCTCCTGGACTCTCTTTATTTCGTCGGCAACAGTTTCCAGGGCCTGGTCCCAGCTGATTCTCTCGTAGCCGGATTTGCCCCTTGTCTCGGGATTGCGTTCACCCCGGGGATCAAAGTCAACCCTCTTGAGCGGATATTTGATCCTGTCTTCAGAATATAACCTGTCCCTCTCGGCATGGACATAGGGAGAGAGGTTGAACTTAGGGGGAGGAGAATAAGCCCTTCCATCGGCCTCGATCTTCCATGGCTTGAAGTCCTCCTCCATTGCAACCAGTGGTCGAATCCTTACCACCTTTCCGTCCCTCACGTAGACAGAAATAGGTCCTGCGTTGGTGCAGTTTGTGAATACCTTCTCTGACATCCCTTTTCTCCCTTTCCGTTTACCTCCAGCCCTTCCAGAGAGAAGCGCACTACCTGGCTTATCAACCTGGCCTTGAACTCGGGATCATACCTCCTGCCGATGACCCTGGAAATCATGGGGCGCGAATAGGTGAAGTAAAGTAACACACCGAAAATACTCATTATGTCAAGGGTAAGGCTTTCTTCGTCCAGATGACTCGGCAGATAGGGAGAGAGGCGTTCCTGGAGGTATGCAAACAGGGGGCGCAGGGTCTGGTCTGCAACCATTTCAAAGACCTCTGTGGGGTTATTGATTTCCCTGATGATCAACTGCCTGTGGCGCCGGAGCTCTTCATCCGAAAGGGGGCCTTCGAGGTAGGCCTGGGCCACGGCCTTTATGACCATGGCAGGTGATGGTGATTGGATTTTCTCCAGGGTCTCTTTGAGATGCTCGTACATCTTGAACTCCCTGGGTATCCACCGTGACCGAAACACTTCCATGTAAAGATTCTTCTTGCTTTGAAAGTGGTAGTTGACCGCTCCCGTGTTGCACTTTGCAGCAGCGGTGACATCTCTTACAGTCACCCCATTGAAGCCCTTCTCTGCAAAGAGAATCTCCGCCTTCTCCAGGATACGTCTCTTTGTATCATTGTTTTTGTTCATGTCGGCTTCCGTTATCGGCCTGCAAGGAAACAATATTTCGCGGACAAGGGGCTACGCAGTTTCCAAACATTCATTTCAAACATGTGTTTGAATGTCAAGCAAAAAATCTTCCTCTTTTTGGGTTGAAGATCCAAGACCACAATGGATATGGAGAAAACGCTTCCAAATTCAAAGGATTATTTTTCGAGCGTATGAATGAGGCCTTTGCGGGGGAATAAGAATTCCTGTTGAGATTCCTGACATACAAATAATATAGTGGGTACCGGCATAGACTGGACTGGACTTTCTCCCTACCGGTCCTACAGTAATTGATACCTACTTTTTTGCGCACCAGGAACAATCAACGGATTCGGAGGTGAAGAATATGACGCTTATGAAAGGAAATGAGGCCCTGATCGATCTGCTCCGCCAAGAAGGATTGGAGTATGTCTTCGGCATTCCAGGTGCCACTTAAATACTCTTCATGGAAGCCTTGGAAAAGGAACCGGATATCAAATACATACTCGGACTGAACGAGATCGTCTGTGCCGCCATGGCAGAGGGCTATGCCCCACGTTCGCCATGGCATTTTACAACCCCGAGTTTGTCCCACCCGGGGGCATACGCTTCATACAGATAGATGAAAATCCCTGGGAGATCGGGAAGAATTTCCCTGTAGATTGCGGTATCCGCGCTGACATAAAGGCGACTCTTGAAGAATTGAACCTGATTTTGGAAAAGGAAATGACCCCTCTACAGAAAGACAATGCTCAAAAAGATTTCTAATCGCAGCTTCGTCAGGGTTTTGGGGCTTGTAACCTTCAAGTGTCGTTACACAACTGGTAAGACAATGAACGTAACAAAGAGCACAGACAAAAAGATAGTGGCCTTTTTCATATTGACCCCCCTTTAGAATTTGAAATATCGTAACGTTTTGGCTGTTTGAAAAGCCCACTCGCGCTAAAGGCTTGCGGCGTTCAAGAGCCTTGGCACAAACTGTTCTCCCGCAATGCCAATGATTTTGAACCCATGAGGGGTAAGGGAGCGTCAACGACCCCCTACCCGAGATTTTTTTCACGGCCGTTTCAAAAGGCTAAAGTGTTACGAATATTGAAGGTTGTGCCCTCTTTTCATTTTTCATCTCGTTAGTTTGAAAAAAGCTTGACAGGGGGTGTGTTTTAATTTATTTATGGTATACCGATGGCATACTGACGGTGGACCAATGAATAAGGATGAGGTTTACAAGGCTCTAAAGAAAAAGATCCTGGAGGAAGAGCTCGCTCCCGGCCAATGGTTGGTAGAAAGAGACATCAGCGATACTTACAAAATCAGCAGAACACCGGTTCGCGAAATCCTGAGGATACTTGTAGCCGACGGGCTCGTCACAATGGAAGCCTCCAAAGGATATTCAGTGAGAAAGCTTAGCATAGAAGAGATCGTTGAGATCTTTCAGGCCCGGGAAGCTGTTGAAGGTCTGGCTGCGAGACTATGTTGTCTGAAAGGAGACGACGAGTTCTTTTCTCACATGAAAAAGCTCAAGACACGATTCATACACATAGATATCGAAAGGGACAGCACGCAAGGGGTCATCCTTGGTGACGAACTGCACAGTGCTGTTGTAGAGGCCGCAAATAACTCCCTCTTGCTTGAGTTTTACAAGAAACTGCGAAATTTGGCGACCCTTACGAGGAATATTACCAAGAGGTCAATTGAGATTGAAGAAAACTCGAGAAGAGGGCACCTGGAAATCACCAATACGATTCTTGAAAAGAATGAAACAAAAGCCGAACAGAGTATGCGTAATCACATTAACAGCACATGCCGTTTGCTGACACAATCATATCTTATGAGACACGCAGGATTGATCGATGACAATCAGTCTTTTGTATCTGTCGGTAAATAGAATAGAGGTTTGCCAAGGCCTTGCTTGATAGTTTGGCCACCTGATGGCTTATGAGGAATCCTAGCCAGACCCTTCAAGCCTAGAGCACGGAGAAATTCATATGGAGAGGGAAATTGAGGGTATTATTGTTGCAATGGTTACCCCCTTTGACGGAAGGGAAAGGATCGACAAGGCCGGGTTAAGGAAGATCATAGGTTACCTGATCTCGAATGGCGTATATGGCATCCTGCCCATGGGAAGCCAAGGCGAATTCTACGCCCTTACTAAAAGGGAGAGAACCGAACTAATCGATATTGCAATTGAGGAAGTCAATGGTCGGGTTCTGGTGATGCCTAATACCGGCTGCATCACCACGAAAGAGACTATTGAGCTGACCAGACGCGCTCAACAAGCCGGGGTGGATGCTGTATCCGTGATCACCCCCTTTTTCATAAGCCCCAGCCAAGAAGAACTCTATCAACACTATGGGGCAATCTGCAAATCCGTGGAAATACCCGTCCTGGCATATAATAACCCTGGCCGGACCGGGGGAGTGCAACTTTCCCCTTCAACTGTTAGTCGGCTAGCAAGGAATTACCCGAATTTTGCAGGAATAAAAGACAATTCGGGTAATCTCTCCTTGGTGGCTGAAATGATAAGGACCACACCTCCGGGATTCAAGGTTATCATGGGCAGGGATACTTTGATCTTCGGGGGTCTCATGTATGGAACGGCAGGTGCTATATCCGCAACTGCCAACGTTGCGCCCAAGCTGGTCACCGACATTTTCAAGGCTTACAAGGCCGGTGATTATGATAAGGCGAGAGAATGTCAACTGAAACTTGCACCTCTCAGGTCGGCCTTTGAGTTGGGAACATTTCCTGTCGTGGTCAAAGAGGCCCTTAATATCATGGGACTAAAGGCCGGCAACTGCCGCAAACCGGTGTTGCCTTTGTCAGAAGAAAGCAGGAAGAAACTTTACAAAATCCTTTCGGATATGGACATTCTTTGAAAGTCGCACATTCGGAACTGCCTGGTAGAAGGATAAGGCTAAAGTTATGAGTGCAGAAATTACTTGGTATGGGCAGGCCGCCACAAGAATAGTTAGCCAGGGCAAAGACCTTCTCATTGACCCCTGGTTCAGCGGAAACCCAATTTGCCCGATCAAATATGAAGAACTAGACCGTGTTGATATCGTGGCCATTACCCATGGGCATTTCGATCATTTTGGAGATGCCTTGGAAATATGTCGCCGCTTTCAGGCAAAATTGATATCGACCCCGGAGATTGCCTGGTACGCGGATTCCAAAGGCATCCCCAGAGGAAAGCAAGCCTTGCCTCTAGGTTACGGGGGCAAGCTTAGGGTGGAAGGGTTTACCATAGCCATGTTTGCTGCTGTTCATCCCAGCGCTCTTTTCGGGGCTGAGTGGACCGATCAAAAACGGTTCATCCCCGACGGAGGGCCAGCTTCCTATGTAATAACTACCCCGAGCGGCGAGGTCATTTATCATGCGGGGGACACATCCCTCTTCTCGGATATGAAGCTCATTGGAGACCGTTTTCATCCACAGCTGGGGCTTTTACCTATCTGCGGTCGATTCAACATGGACACCACGGATGCCTCTACGGCCGCAGAGTGGCTGAGACTCAAGTTCGTCATTCCGATTCACTACAACACAAACCCTGACTTAGCTGCCGACCCGAAAGAGCTGGTTGGTTTACTTAAGGCCAGAGAGATTGATACGAAGGTGGTTATTCTGAATCCAGGGGACACTTATGTTATGGAGTAGAAATATTGCTATGGAGGGGCTGCCCAGTCGAAGATGCTCCTGTCTAGGGCGCGCGGTCTTCTGATGGGAAATAAGCTCCTCAAAGGAGGGAGGTGATAAACGGACCCTTGTTATGGATCCTGTGTCGGTTAGTTCTTTCGATCAAGGTTGATGAACTCGCAAAAAGCCATAATCAGGATGGCAAAGTAAAAGACTTCAAGAAGTATTCAAGTTGAGCTTGCTGGATCTCCCCAGCGGGAGCGCGCGAATGGCGTGTGTTCCCTGCCGAAGAGGACGGGAAATAACAACGAGATGAAGCGTCATGTAGCCCTTGGGCTGTGCTCGGGGCCGTGAGCCTGCCGAACGGAAATCGGGCCTTTTACGAAGCCATCAGACTTTCAACACCTATGTCATGGAGGGAGATATGGAAAAAAGAATTGGGACAAACATCGTGGTGTTAATTGTAGTGGCGATAGCCCTTGTACTTTCTCCTTTAGGCGATGTGGCCAAGGGAGCTGACCCCGCAACCCTTCGCCTTGGGCACATTTTCCCAATCACGCATCCAGTGCATAGAGCAACGACGGCAATGGCCAAGTATGTGGCCAAGGAGAGCAATGGTGGGCTGGACATCAAGGTATATTCCGGCGGTGCTCTGGGCAAAGGTAATACCCTGGCTGAGGCAATTCAATTGGGCACGGTGGACATGGGAACCGCTGGCCCCGGCCTGCTCAGTCGCCTGGAGCCTTCCTGGGGACTGGTTGCCGGGGAATATGTGTTCAAGGATCTTCAAGGCATGTTCAAGGTGCTCAATGGTCCAGTGGGTAGCGACATAAAGAATAGATTGCTGACCAAGAGAGGCATACGCACCCTTGGCATTGGATACCTAGGGCAAAGGCACATAACGGCGAACAAGCCCGTTTATGAGCCAGAAGACTTGAAAGGTTTCAAGATTCGCATCCCCAACATTCCTTTGAGGAAGGCTTCCTTCTTGGCTCTGGGGGCATCGCCGACACCCATGGCTTTTTCAGAAGTGTATCTGGCATTACAACAGGGTGTGGTTGACGGTCAGGAAAATCCGCTCCCCCAGATTGTAGCTGCAAAATTCTATGAAGTTCAGAAATACCTGATACTCAGCGGGCATGCTTTCAATCCCGAAATATTGCTCATCAACGAAAGAACATTCAAGGGTCTTCCAAAAGGCTACCAGAATATCCTGGTCAAGGGAGCTAAGCTTTATGAAACGACCCTCTTTACGGAATTCAAGACCATGAAGCTACAACTTCTTCAAAAGCTTCTGGATGAGGGCATGATCGTCATGAAGCCGGATGTGGAGGCATTTAGAAGGGCTGTGAGGGATGTTCCTTATCAGTTCGAGAATAAATGGGGCAAGGGGCTTTATGACAGGGTAGTGAAGGCCCAAGAATAATTGCTTTGAGATAGCCCTGAGTTTCCCAACGTCAAACACAGTCTCGAAGTGCCTTTTCAACCACCGGTTGAACCCTGGCGCATCAAAGATGCAAATATGTCATGCTGGACTCGACAAGCCTGCCCCGGACTCTGCTCCGGGGCATCCAGAGATTCAAGGTCCAGTGTCGACTGGATTTCCCGCTCAAACCCTGGGAATGACAAGTCCCCAAGGGCCAGCGCAACCTTACTTCGCCTAAAGGCGATGGGTTTGTTCCGTCGCCGAGAGGGACACCAATAACCAAGAAGAGCGTGAGGCAACTCTATGAAAAAGAGCAGTCGTTGGTTGACGTTGATTCGGAGGTTGGATTCCTTCTTCAGTTTCATCGGTGGGATCTTGGGTGTTTCTATCACCACTCTCATAATTTTGACCCTGTCCGCTGGCGTGATTTCGAGATATATATTCAATAGGCCCTTCTTCTGGACCGATGAGTTTGCAAGGATTTTACTAATCTGGAGCATATTGGTAGGAGCTGCACTGGGGTTCAGGAAAGGCTCGGCCACGGACCATATAAGAATGGATTTCTTCGTCACACTTTTCCCTGACAAATTCCGAAAGATCACCGACAGGATCGTATTGGGAGTAAACATATTCTTTTGCGTGGCCATACTCATTATCGGTGTCAGGTTTTTCCTTCAGACTATTTCATTTAGGACCGCGGCCATGGACATTTCAAAGGGATATGTCTACATAAGCTTGCCCATATTCGCTGTGATGGCCTTGGTGTTCCTCGTTAATCTTTTCACGGAGAAATAAGAGAAATTGGAGTTGATGTATGGTTCTGTTAGTGGTGTTTCTAATCATAGTCCTTTTGATCTTTCTCAATGTTCCAATAGCGATTGCCGTGGCCATTTCTTCTTTCTTTTACCTTTTGGCAGAAGGAATACCGCTTTCCGTCGTACCGCACCAAATGTTTCAGATCATTGATTCCTTTCCATTCTTGGCGTTCCCCATGTTTATGTTGGTAGGGTCTCTTATGAATGCCGGTGGTATGAGTAGAAGGATATTCAATTTCGCGGAGTCGGTTGTAGGGCACCTTAGAGGCGGATTGGCTCATGTCAATGTCGTTGCAAGCCTGATCTTTTCTGGGATGTCTGGGAGCGCCATTTCGGATGCAGGCGGGTTGGGTCAGATTGAAATAGAAGCCATGAAGGAGCGGGGGTATGACGCTGATTTTGCAGTAGCGGTCACGGCCGCATCTTCTACAATCGGCCCCATTATCCCGCCAAGTGTACCGGTGATCATCTATGCAATGGCCTTTGATTCATCCGTTGGTCGTCTATTCTTAGGCGGTTTTATTCCTGGGATCCTTATGACTGTAGCACTGATGACCATGATCTATGTTTATTGCAGAAAAAGGGATTATCCCACATCCCCTTTCCCATCCTTTAGGCGAGCCTTTCGGACCCTGTACGGATGTGCGCTCCCTATGTTGACACCCGTCATCCTGTTGGGAGGAATGTTCACCGGCGTGTTTACACCGACTGAAGCGGCGGTAGTAGCTGTTCTGTGGAGTCTGTTTATTGGATTTGTGGTGCACAGAGAACTCACGCTTCGCGAGATTCCTCATTTGTTCCTTGAAGTCTTTGTAAGAATGGGGGTTGTCTTATTTCTACTGGCTGCGGTCGGAGTATTCACTTGGATACTGACTAGAGAACGTGTTCCTGACCATTTGCTAGGCTTCATAGCTTCGACTGGTATCTCACCCCCCCTGTTCTTGCTAATGGCCAACATAATTCTACTATTGATGGGCATGGTTACCACGGTAACTCCATCTATCATCTTGCTGGCGCCTATTTTCTATCCTATCATGGTAGAGTTAGGAATAGATTCCGTTCATTTCGGCATCGTTGTTATCCTCAATCTGATGATTGGAAACCTCACGCCCCCGGTAGGTCCGGTTCTCTTCGTGGTCTCTACCATCGGTAAAGTGCAGTTCCAGAGGGCCTTTAGGGCTACTCTACCCTTTATAATGCCACTTCTTGTGGTTCTGCTACTCATTACATATTTCCCTGGCATCGTTTTGTTCATACCCAATCTATTTATGCAATAGGAAGGGAGGATATATGGAGCTTTCAAATCAAATCGCAATAGTGACAGGGGCTGCCAGAGGGGTCGGGAGAGTGATTGGAACTAGACTTGCCCAGGCCGGAGCCTTCGCGGTTCTGGCAGATCTCGACATCGAAGAGGCCAGGAATGTTGCTCTGCAATTGAATGAAGGGGGATATCGTTCAGAAGCCCTTAAGGTAGATGTTTCAAGAATCCATGAAGTGGAAAAGGTCTTCAACGACGTGATTGATCGACATGGCAAAATCGACATCTTGGTCAACAATGCCGCTGTCTTTGCTGAATCTGTCCTATTTATGGACATAGAGGATGAGGAATGGGATAGGGTACTGAACACCAACCTTAAGGGTGTTTTTAATTGTAGCAAGGTAGTTTCTAGACAAATGATCAAACAAAAATCCGGAAGGATAGTAAATGTCACCTCGTTTGTAGGAAAGACCGGCAGAGTCGTCTATAGTACATTTGGGAGCCCAACCAAGGCCCATTATGCCGTTTCCAAGGCAGGTATTATCAGCTTGACTCGATCCCTGGCCTTTGAGCTCGCGCCCCACAACATAAATGTCAACGCAGTGGCTCCGGGATCCATAGCCACAGAAGCAACAAGCAAAGAAAAAAGGGAGATGATAACGCCGCTTGTACCTCTAGGTAGAATGGGCACCACTGAAGACGTAGCTGCCGCTGTGCTTTTCTTGCTATCTCCCGGTGCATCCTTCATAACCGGTGAGACCATAAACATAAACGGCGGTACGCTCATGGATTAAGTCTTCCCCTTATTCTTTGGGCTTCTCGGACATCCAGTTTGACATCACTCAATCCAACCCTGCCATCACCATGGAAGTCCGTACCGCCGGAGATCAATAACCCGTTTTTCCTGGCTATTCTCTCATAGCGCTCTATGGCTTCCTGCCTGTAGGAGACGTCATAGGGATAGAACACTTCAATGCCATCAAGGCCCTGGTCCAGGAGGGGGTAAAGGACATTGAAGTCAAACTCCTCGAATTCTATCTTTCTGTGGTCTATGGCAGGATGGGCGAGTATGGAAACGGCGCCCGACCTCTTGAGCATCTCGAGACCTTCCAGGCTCCCCTTCTCTTGAATTGCCGGCCGCTTGATATTGCAAAGGATCCCCTGGCGCTCAAGGGCAAGACGACGGGCTTCCGGGCCTTCTGATCCCTCGAAAGCGTATATCTCTGCCAATCTCTCGGCCTTCTGGCTATCGGGTCGCAGGATATAGAGGATCGTCTTCTCCCTGCTGCCTGAGGGAAAAAGTTCCTCCCAGTAGTCCACGATCAACTGGTAGGTAAGTGGTATGGGGTGCTGAACTACGTCTCCTGATTTGCCTGTCTCCTGAAAGATCTTCCTGTTTCTTGTCTCCGCCTTCTTTCTAAGAAACCCTATGGCATCCTCTGCACGCGGAAATCTCTCGGCAATTCCATCCAGGTTTAGATCGTGGGCCAGTCTCACCCGTGCATCCAGGTCCCTCAAGCCCCTGTTTATGCACCTCGTGCGGCAAAAGTCCCCGAGGGCAGCGTCTATCCTTGCCAGTTCTTCCCTGTAGTTTCCCCCGTTTACGCCCGGGTAGAGTCCAATGAGATGTATATTGAGACCCAGATCTTCTTCCCGCAAGCTGAGCTCGACGCCCGGAATGAATATCCTGTCTCCAGGCCCCACATTTTTGATGGCCCTGAACAAGGGCTCGATCCCTGACATGGTATCGTGGTCTGTGACTGCGTAGTACTTCAGGCCCGGCTCCCTGTACACCTCGCCTATCAGGTCGGCAGGGTCAGTTGCACCGTCCGAGAACAGGGTGTGTAAATGCAGATTTGCAAATTCCACATGCAATCTCCCTATTCATACCTCAAGTTTGTCTTCAATTGTCTTTTTTCGCACAGCAGCAGCTCCGAAGGCCTCTTCGGGCGGCTCTCCGTATCATGGATTTGACCTGTGGGGGAATCGGATACCTCGTATCCAGACAAAAAATGGTTGTCAGGAACGGCTTATATAGGGGATGACCTGCTATTCTTCAAACAGGACCTTCTGCCTCTCGTCCGGTCTTGGACCCGCCGCGATTTCCTCCTCTTCAGTATCAGCAACGTTTCCCTTCAAGAAATAGCGTTCAAAGAGCCTGTTGAATTCTGTCCAAGCCCCCTCCTTTTGATCTCTTTCCATGAAGCGCCCCAGTCCGTTCATTTTGGCATCCAGGTCATCTACCAGGTGTAGGGCATAGGCTTCGAGGAACTTTGGCCGCTTTGGCGATCCGAATTCGAATTCCCCGTGGTGGCTTATGATCATGTGCTTGAGCCGAAGCTTGATGTCCCCGGGGAACCTCTTGAGGCCTTCCAGCTTTTGATCCAGCATAATGATGCCCAGGATTATGTGCCCAAGGAGTCTTCCCTCGTCTGTATAGTCTATGTGATACTCATATTTCATCTCTCTTACCTTGCCAATATCATGAAGAAAGCCTCCAGCAAGGAGCAGGTCTCGATCCAGTTCAGCGTAATGATCCGCCACGGATCGACACATCTTGCACACAGAAAGGGTATGTTCCAGCAGTCCTCCCAGATAACTGTGATGGAAATTCTTTGCGGCCGGGGCCTCCTTGAATCGGGACATAAACCCGTTGTCCGAAAGAAACCTGTCTACCAGGCCCCTCAGGGCAGGTTCTCTAATGGGTCTCAGGGTCTCCCTCATGTCCTTCAGCATTTCGCCCGGACCTCTCTTGCTGGTCTCCAGGAAGAGGTCCGGGCTTACCCTTCCTTCCGGCAGGCTCAGCTCGGCTATGGTTATCTGCACTTGATCCCTGTAAGAGCTGGCATAGCCCTGGATGTGAATCACCTGCCCTTCCTTGAAGAGCGCTGAGAACTCCTTGGCCCTCTCCCATACCCTGGCCTCCATCTCGCCGGTCCTGTCTCCCAGGATCAGGCTGAGATAGGCATCCCCCTTCCTGGTCAGGGAGGTCCTCTTGGCCTTGACCAGGTAAAGGCCTTGCACCTGGTCGTCCTCCTTGATATCCTTTATCCAAACATGGGACCTGTCTTCGACCACCCTGGGGTCTTCCATACTTAGTCCTCGAAATCTCCTTCCGGCCCCTTATCCCGGGCCAGAGCCTTTCCCCTTTCTCTGATCATGGATTCGGTCCATTGCGCGGGGTCCTCTATACACCTGCCCTTAGGGCCCAGGTCGTGGGATCCGGCCTCCAGGATGCCATGAATCGCTAAGGGGGCAGTATCCTTTGCATTAAACACGCTGACAAGGAGATCGTACACAAAGTCCTCGACTCCCTTCACCATCCTTTCCCTGATCTCCCTGGGCTGGCCATGGAGCTTGTTCTCAAAGGGAAGATTCAGCTTCTTGTAGTCGCCTCCCTTCAGTCTCCTATCCCTTGCGTAGGCCACCATCTCCGACCAGAGCTCTCCGGTGACGCCCCTGTCTGGCAACTTGATGAGGTCCCCATTCTCATCCATTACAGCATTTCCGTACTCGTTGACCTCCACGCCCCATGCTATCATTTGAAGGGCGGTGGCGACGTTGGCCTTGGTGGTATTGGTTTCCGAAGCTATCCTTCTCAGACGTTCCGAGTCATTCCCTGAAGTCCCGTGCTGGGCCCCGGAGACCACATACCTGGAAAGGGCCTCGTGGATGCTCTTGGTCAGTTCCACCTGGATACCTGCCTCACTGTCCTGAATCCCGTGGGTGGTGCCATTGTTAAGGGCTATCCAGTCAGGAAAAATACTATGGGCGTTCAACCCCTGGATCAGGAACAGTGCCTCTTCCACCGTGGTGAGCCCATGTTTTCCCTTGATTTCTCCGACCTCTGTCTCATAGCCGGCCCACGGAGGGACATAGGAACTCAGCTCTATGTTTGCCAGCAGGTTCCTGTCATCAGGCATGTGGGAGGCATCTATTGCTATGGAGGTGATGCCCGCGTCGAACATGGAAGGTATCTCAGTCTTGGCCGCCTCAAGATCTTTCTCATTCTTGATACCGTAATGATCCGCATGTATGGCGACAGGAACCGTGATTCCCAGTTCGTTGCAAACCGCATCGACCTGTCGAGCCATATTCCAGTAACTGACCGCACAATAGGCGTTTGCACCGCCTTCAGACTTGGCTATCTCAATGATCACGGCGGCATTGGCCCTTTGCGCAGCCCTGAGAACTCCTCTGACAATAAAGTGGTTCCTGGCGTTGGCCGCTATAGTCATGGCCTTCCCCTTGGCGATCATGGCACGGTCGGTAACCTTGCCGCTGACCAACAACGCCTTTGAGTTGGGGAATAGTTTAACGATATTGGGTGGTCGCCCGATCCTGAGTGCCTTTTCAAACTCTGCCGAATACTTTTTTGTCTCCATTTCTCTGCATCCTTTCTACGGGAGCACAATGAGGAAGTTAAACACTTGCCTATCTCTGAGGCTCCACTATGACCTTAATACAGTCGTGTTCCATGGGTGAGGAAACCGCCTCAAACCCCAGCCCTGCCTCGGACAGGCCTAGCCTGTGGGTGATAAGTCTCTTGACCGGGACGGTTCCCGCCCTGATGAGCTTCAGAGCCGCGCTACAGTCTGCCGGGCTCCCCCCATAGGTGCTGGTAAGGGTGATTTCGGTCCTCCAGAACAGCTCGTTTATCGTGACCGGTATCCGGGCGCCCTCCCCTGCTCCCGCGAAGAAAAGCACGGTGCCACCTCTTTCGACTGTTCTCAGTGCCAGAGGGATGAAACCGTCAAAACATATGATTACCAAGTCGGCCAATCTGCCGTCATTGTGTTCGCGCAAATTCTCCGCCACCCTTTCGTCGGCCTGAAAGGTCAAGTGTGCCCCCATCTCCAAGG
>JAFDIC010000445.1 GCA_019308525.1 Deltaproteobacteria bacterium | reverse complement strand
ACAGGGCCCTTGGAGCGCCTAATTCTATTTATCCTGACCTCAATGACTCGCTCGATCAGAGAGATACAGGATGGATCCAAATATATGTCGAGAATGCCCAAGAAGCCCATGATATGATTATTCAAGCCTATCGCATTGCGGAAGACAAGCGGGTCCTTCTGCCCATGGGAATATGTTTCGAGGGGATCATCATCTCCCATTACATGGAGCCGGTTGAGATACTCGATCAGCAGAAGGTAGACCGTTTCCTTCCCCCATATCAACCGGATCATGTACTCCTAGACCCGGATAGGCCTATGTCCATCGGGCAGATCGTCATGGATGATTCCTATTATACGGAATATCGATATCAGCAACAGGAAGGTATGGACAATGCAAATGTGGTGATTCAAGAGGTCGATGAGGCCTTTGGCCAGGCCTTTGGCAGGACATACGGCGGCCTCATCTCCACCGAGCGGATGGAGGATGCAGAGGTTGCCCTTCTGACCCTCGGGAGCCTTGCCTCAACAGCGAGGGCCGTGGTCAATCACCTGAGGGATGAGAAAGGAATTCCGGTCGGCCTGGTCAAGCTCCGTGCCGTCAGGCCGTTTCCCGATCGGGAACTCAGGGAGTGCCTGGGTTCTGTGAAGGCAGTTGCCATCTTGGAGCGTGACGTATCGCTTGGAGCCGGTGGAATTATTTATACAGAGCTTTCGCGGAGTATAAGTGCTCAGAATGGTCCCCCACTCCTGATCGATTATATTATCGGGCTTGGAGGCAGGGATGTGACCTTTGAGCATATCAAGGACATTGCCTTGACCACCTTTGACGAACGTAATGTAGATTCAATAAATAATCCGATTCGATGGTACCAGGTAAGAGGTTTATCATGAAAATGTTAGCAGAAACATTACCCAAAGTAGAATACTTTCATTCAGGCCATCCTCTTTGTCCGGGTTGCCCTGGGGGAATAATGTTCAGATGGATCACAAAGGTTTTGGGAAAGGACTCCATAGCCACCATTTCAGCAAGCTGCCTGGCCCTTCCAACAATGGTGTACCCTCATGCTCTTGAATTACCATGTCTATATATTGGCATGTCTTCATCGCCATGTGGGATATCCGGCATCAGCGCTGCGATTAGGGTCTTGAAGAGAAAGGGACGTATTCCAAAAAATCGTAAAATACATGCTATTGCGATTGCAGGGGATGGCTCAACAGCGGATATAGGTATGGCTAGCCTTTCCGGAGCCGCAGAAAGAAATGATGATGGAATTTACTTTTGCTTTGACAATGAGGCTTACATGAACACAGGAATCCAGCGTAGCAGCTGCACTCCTCAATTTAGCTGGACTACCTCGACTCTCAAGGGGAAGACTGAAAGGAAAAAGGATTTGCCGAGGATCATGGCCGCACACGATGTACCATACGTGGCCACTGTCTCTGTAGGATACCCTGATGATTTTATCAAAAAGCTCGAAAAGGCAAGGGATATGGAACCAGGGTTTAAATATTTCCATGTTCACTCACCTTGTCCTGCGGGCTGGAGGTTCCCGGAAAGCAAGACCGTGGAGATTGCTCGTTTGGCCGTTGATACGGGCTTCTGGACTCTCTATGAGATCGATCATGGTTCCTCGAGGATTACCTATCGGCCTCCCAATCGAAGGCCAATAGAAGATTACATCAAACTTCAAGGTCGATTTAAGGGATTAAGGGAAGAGGACATTCGGACATTGCAACAGTGGGTTGATGAAAGATGGGATAATCTGGTGCTATAAATCCCAGAAAGGGGATTGCTTACTTTTTGTTAATAGACAGGTGAAAACGTTTGATTATTTTCAGTAGCGAACCAGCTTATATATTTATATTTTACTTATTAGGAGGTATAAAATGACAGATACACAAAAACCAACTTACAGACCAATGATAGACAGAAGCAACCCTGACGAGCTTCAGCGCAAAGAGGCACAGGAGCTCTTTGCCGATATCAATCAAAAATATGAAGACTGGTACAAGGAAATCTACTGGGCGAACGACCCCAATGCACCACTGGTGAAGCCCTCCCTAGAACCCACCCCCGAGGGCCTGGAGAAGGAGATATGGGTTAAGGCGAACCTGCTGGCCGACGGCCTCAGGTTCGACCAATCCGCGCTCGACGGCGTCTGCGACGTGTATCGTGAGCAGTCCCGGTGGCTGTTTGACTGGAATATCGGCGAGCACCGCTACTATCTGCCCGAGGAGCTACTGCTTCCCATGGATACCATCGTCCAGGTGAGGGAGAACACGGACTCCCGGTGGCTGTGCACGGTCGAGGATGGGCAGATGATCATCAAACGAGACAACAAGTTTGTGATCGAGGCCCGGCACATCCCCCGGCCTAAGTACTACAGCAAGGAGGCCTCAGAAGGGATCATCATGCGCCGGATCGCCCCCAAGCGTGGCCAGGACTGCCTGGTGATGAACTACGCCACCTTCTGCATGTACTGGGCCAATGACGAGGGCTGTCAGTTCTGCAACATCGTGCCCAACATCAGCTGGACCAAGGACGACCTCCAGATATCCAAACGCAGCTTTGAGCAGGTCAAAAAGACCACCAAGGCGGCCTTTGACGAGGGCTGCGTGCGGCACATCTTGCTGACAGGTGGATATCTGAACCGCTATACGAAGAAGGACGGCGAAGTGGTGGACCGCGAGGACAAAATGGTCCTCGAGGTGGTCCGGGCCATGCAGGAGGGTCTCGAGCGGGACGATATCCCGGTGAACGTGATCCGCACCGCCCCTGAGGACAAGGATCTCAAGAGCATCGAGGAGCACAAAAAGCTGGGCGTATTCTCTGTGGCCTACAATCTGGAGATCTGGGACCCCATCCTCTTCGCCAAGTACTGCCCCGGCAAATCCAGGGTCCAGGGAAGGGACCACTGGCTCAAGGCCCTTAAGCACGCCGTGGACGTGTACGGTCCCGGTCGAGTGAGCACCCACTTCGTCACCGGTTTCATGGAGCCTGAGGAGAGCCTGTTTGAGGGAGTGGAGTGGATGTCTGAAAACGGTATCGGCAGCATTCCCCTGGTGTGGAGCCCGGTGGAGGGAACCAGGTACAACAAGTTCCGCGCCCCCTACGGGGAGTGGTTCGTGGAAACAGGGCTGAAAATCGCCGATATACGCCTCAAGCACGAATGCGGCATCTTCGAGTCCGCCGGACTTCCCAATGACTGCTACCTGTGCGCCATGCCCT
>JAFDIC010000444.1 GCA_019308525.1 Deltaproteobacteria bacterium | reverse complement strand
ACATTCCACCATCTAAGGTACCAATACTCCATTGTGCTTACTACCGCATCTTCCGGTCCTATCTTTTTCACCTTCACCTTAAGGAGCCGTTTGGTCGATGGATTCATGGGATTGGATATTATCCACCCCTTCCTATTGTGCCTATGGAGAATGTTGGCGATTTCCTTGAAGGCAGGGCTTCCTGCGCAAAAAAACCTCTCCAACTGAGCTGTTTGGATCTGGGGCAATGCCTCATATGCCCTGAACTCCGCTTCAATAGCCTCGGCCACGGTTTTTTCCAGGTATGCCTTAATGCCAGAGGCAGCCCCAGGGCCGAGCTTTGCCTCCTTTCCGCTCAATCTTCTGACCAGCAGACAATAGCCCGCCAAATCCGGATAGTTCGGTTCATCAATTCCGTACAAAGCAACATTGGCCCTGTGAACCAGTGAAAAGACAAAATCCACGGGTTTCCCGGGACGAAGGTAAAACCGGCGGAGTTTGTCTTCCACCTCGAATTTCAGCTGCGCCGATTGCACCGGACTTATCTCATCAAATTCAGATTTCAAACTGGGGATCAGTAGCCGATCAAGGCATTTCTTGAAAAACCTCCATTGCAGGGCTTTGGGTTTGCAAACCAGCGACTTTGTCACCATGAGGGATTCAAATGCATTCTTTATGTCATTTGCCGCCTCCCTAATTTCGTCAATGTCCAGGTATTCCATCTATGGTATCTCCAATCCTTAATTCCAATTGGAATTTAACTTATTGATATCATGGATTTTACTGGATTTCAAGTTCTTCTCGTGTCATTGTTGAGACAAAGAGTGCAGTGGATAGTTCCCAGAATGATCCGTGAACCAAGGTATAAACAATTGAAAGGAGGTACAGCATGGCAAAGTGCTTTGTCACAGGTATTGAACTGCCCCTTTCCGAGACCTTTGTGCTTGATATTCCTGTTGCATACCGAATTCTGAAGGATCTCCGTCAGCGTGCTGAAGCAATTGAAAGGTTGATAGAGCAATTGAGCCCATGGGATGATGTGGAGGTCTTTGATGCAAGAAAGAGGGAGATGGTCGATAGAAAGGAACGGCGCCTGGTGAGCCCCGGAGTAGCAAAGGCATTAGCATCCGTTTCTCCTGAAAATGAGCTGTTTATTCCATGGCCCCTCTGGCGGGAAAGGAAAAAGCGAACAAGGAATCAGGAAAGCCTGTTAGGAGAATCGAATCAAGTAAATGGCCCCTGCTCGATGGATAAAGAGAATGAGGGTCGTCCGCCCGGTGAAGGGCCGGAGGAAAACAGCCATGGAGCTGATGCATGAAAACATTGCGGTCTTCGGACATGCACAGGCTGGAGCAGAGGCCCTGTTGCGCAGCGTGTTGAACTATGGCGGTGCTTCTGGCACAGTCGTAATTCTTGATTTAACGGGGCGCGGGGCCATTGTCCTTGGACAGGTCTACAAGAATACGCTGCAGAGGCATCCGGTTGTCTGGTACGACATCGCAGACAGGAGACGCCCAACCTCACTGTTCCATCTTCACAGGTCAACGCATTTGAGAAAAATTCTGACCGATTTACTGAAATATATGAGGAAAATATCAGGATTTCATGTGACAGATAAAACCATACTCTGGGCAGCCGAGGCGGCGTTTAGTCTTTCCGGAGATGGGACGGTCGGACTTTTTTCTTTGCTGCGCTCGCTATCATCCCCCGAGGTGCGGCAGTGGATTTTCAGCGAAAAGGGTGATCCAGGTGATCTTGTGAAGTTGCTCAAAATGCTGAAGTGGGCCTTGGGGTTTCCAGGGGTCTATGCAATAAGCGAGGGGAACAACCGCGTGGACATGTACGACTTCATAGGTTCAAAGGTCATTGTTTGGATTGAGGCCTATAGCGAACATTTTGAAAGATGCGAACATCAAATCGTTGCCAGATTGATAGAAGCCGGGATCCAGGAGGCGGTTCTTAGGTTTTCAGGGAATCACGATAAGAAGGAAGGCCCCTTGTTGACTCTCATTCATCTATTCCCGTTGATCGAAGATCCGGAGAGCATACTCAAATGGACAAGAAAGGCCCGGATCGCAATGAGGATCGTGTCAGTGCACAGCCTTTATGCCGAACGTCCCCTATCCCGCAGTCAGATTGCTTGGGCCAAAACAGCATCCACACTTTGGGTTGTATGTCCGGGCCATCCTTTGAAGGCCTCTATCCACAAACGATGGCTGGACAGAGATGAGATAAGTCTCGTCAATAATCTAAAATCAGACCAAGTCTGGATCAAATCAAAAATGGAGGAGAGGGGAAGAATCATAAACGCAGGGGTGCCCGGTATCTTGATGCCGCTCCCTTATAAGTTACGGCTTCGCTCATCAAAGAGGAGGAAGATCAGCCCCGTCAGGCAGATGGCTACAGCTATAGCCTCCTATGTAAGAGGAATTGAGGGGCATTATGGTCTTTATGAAAAGCTCTGCGATCCTGAAACGTTACGCATGGGATGGTTCAAAGTCCGGTCAGCGGGAAACAATTCACATGGGTTAGACGGAGTAACGATTGGCATCTTCAAGCAGAACTTGGAACATGAACTGAGGATTCTGAGCCGACAGTTGAAAAACAGGACATACACTGCCAAGCATCTGATCCGGGTGTATGTAAGCAAGCCGGAAGGCGGGAAGAGGCCCCTTGGTGTAGCATGCGTACGTGACCGGGTAGTCCAGGCCGCGTGCCTTTTGCTCCTGCAACCCATATATGAGCAAATATTCAGCAGGTTCAGTTTCGCGTTCCGCCCCGGTCGTAATGCCCATCAGGCATTGGAACTGGTTGGGAGCATGATCGCCGAAGGCGCTCAATGGGCTGTCATAGCGGATATCAAAAAGTGTTTTGACAGGATCGACCACGGCATACTTCTTTCACAGCTTTCACGTCAGATAGCAGACAGAGATCTTTTGCGACTGATACGCCACTGGCTTACGGTCGATGTGCTGGATTTCTGGGACCTCCTGCCTGTAGCCATGGGAGTTCCGCAGGGAGAATCGCTGTCCCCGCTACTTGCAAACATTTATCTGGATCCATTGGACAAACACTTTGATACAGCTAAGCTCAGGTTTGTGCGTTACGCGGATGACATTATCATCCTGACCTCTGCCAGGGAAAGTGCTGAAAGAGCGCTTGTAACCATGGAGGCTTTCTTGCTCGACCCTCTGCGTCTGGAATTAAAGCCTGCTAAGACAAATTTCGTGAC
>JAFDIC010000443.1 GCA_019308525.1 Deltaproteobacteria bacterium | reverse complement strand
TCCGTATGCGGATATAGGGGACATGGTGTCATCCTCAAAATAGGGTTGTGGTGGCATCTTCTTCCCGTCAAACACGTAATCCGAAGAAATATGAATCATCTTGCACTCGTATCTGGCAGAGGCCTGAGCAAGGTTTCTGGGACCTTCTATGTTCACCTTCCTTACCTTGAAGGATTCCTTTTCGCATGCATCAACGTCTGTGAATGCCGCACAATTGAGCACAATTTCGGGTCTTACGCTCTGAAGGGTTTCAATGACCTTGTCCCAGCTGACTATGTCGAGCTCCTTCTTTTCCGGTGCTACGACCTCGTATTCCTCGCTCAAAACCTCTCTACAATCGCTTCCCAGCATCCCTTTTGCGCCAACTAGTAGAATTTTCATTGCACCATTACCCCCTGCATACTGTTTTGGCCTCTCTCTGGTTCTTGATTCCCCTCAGCCTGCTGCCTGTGGTGACGTATATTATACCTCTGGATCCGTCATGAACTCTTAGGGTATCCAGGAGCCGGGAGTCAGAATCCAGCGCCGCGGCCGGATACTGCCCAGACAATGGAACCGGCATGAAGGTTCACACCAGAAGTACAAGCCTAACATAAAGCCCTTTGTATGGCTGTGTTATTCTGGCGGCAGAGCTGAATTCTGGCTTCCTGGTATCGCTGGTCGCCTCGGGCCATGGCCCCGTCAAGAAGGATGGGCCGGAATCGCCCCATGTTCTGGGACATGTCCATCGATTAGTGGTCCAGTTCCTGGACGGGGTTTTCTTAATCAAAATGGACTTGTTAAACAATCAAGGATTATGGTAGTCTTCGCTTTGGCAAAGGATATGGGTCTTATCCTGTCCTTTGCAAAAATCAAATACTCTACTGCTTTTGCATGTCTAAAGCAAGAAAACCCTTGAGGAATATTCCTTGTCTCTCCAGGGCGCGGTTATCCTATTTAATAATTTTTTCAGGGTTTTCAAGGTGTTTTCAAAAAAAATACTGATGTTTCTTTGCATTGTTCTCTCTGCCCAGGTCGGGTATGACGCAGATGCGGCGGCACCGATCAACAGCCTGGTCTTGAGAGGTATTGAATGTCTCTACGACTGGAAGTTCTCCGAGGCAGAAGATCTCTTCAGAGGGGTGGTTGCAGAGAATCCTTCAGACCCGATGGGATATTTCTACCTGGCCATGGTGAGCTGGTCCCGGCTTGCATCCGGATTCTGGACCAGGGAAGTGGTGGAGGAGTATGGCAGGCGCATAGACAGGACAATTTCCGTGGCAAAGAGGAAAATCCAGAGGGATCAACCGGACAGCTTTGATTACCTGTATCTTGGAGGTGCCCTGGGTTACAAGGGCCGCTTTGAATTGATGAAAAAGAAGTACCTTTCGTCTTTCTTCCTGGCCGTCCAGGCCGTTGATGCCCTCAAGACTTCACTGGAAATGAACCCGGATAACAAGGATGTCCTCTTTGGGCTGGGGCTCTTCGATTACTATACGGCAAAGTTCAAGGGCGTCCTGAGGTTTCTCACCTATCTTTTCGTCAACAGGAACACCAAGGAGGAAGGCCTGAGAAAACTGCACGAGGCGGCAGAAGATGCTGTCTATTCTTCCACGGAAGCGAAAAGTATGCTCCTTCACATATATCTTTTTCTCGAAGACAATCAGTACGACAGGGCCCTCCCCATAGCAAAGGAGCTTGCCGCCAGGTTCAGAAACAATGCGCGATTCAAGTTTCTGGAAGGGGTTTCCTACATCAGGCTGGACATGGATTCCAGGTATCGTGAGACTGTCGAATACCTGAACAGGGAGGCCGCCGCCAGAACTCCATCTCAAGAAGAGGCCAAATGGCAGAACCGGGCCCTCTACCTCCAGGCATGTTATTTGCTCCTCCGGGGCCGTCAGGAGGAGGCAAGGGCAAAACTTCATGAAATTCTGTCAAACTCCGATCCCCTGTACGATCCCGCGATGATGGCATGGCCCTTGTTGAAAATAGGCATGGCGTACGATGTGGAAGGAAGCCGGAAAGAGGCACTGCAATACTACACGGAGGTCCTGAGACTGGCAAACGGCGCCGGGGCACAGTTCTTGGCAGAGAAGTATATGGACGAACCAGTGGAAAAAGGAGATCCTTTTCTTGCGTACTAGGACTACCAGGGCAATTGCGATTCCGGTTTTCCTCCTGTTGCTATCGAGCGGGTGTATGAAGATCGCTCTCAGGCTATCCCCTTCAGTGCTGGAGAATTTCTCGGCCAGCGTCTTTGAAGAGTGCGATCCAGTGCTGGCAGAACAGGCAATACCCGCGAACCTCAAGCTCCTGGAGGGCTTGCTCAAGAACGATCCCGGGAACCAAAAGATCCTGACCCTCCTTTCCATGGGCTATGCAGGCTATAGCATGCTCTTTATGGAGGACGAGGCACCGGCCAGGGCCTCCAGATTCTATCGAAGGGCCCTGAACTTCGGTATGAGAGCCCTGGGGGAGAGCGGTAGGATCTTGATTTCCGTGGATTCAAACGACAGGGATATCAAGAGGGCGCTTTCGGGGATCGGGCCCCGGAAGTTTGAGGCCCTTTTCTGGTCCACCGCATCCTGGAACGCCTGGATCAGCCTCAATCTGGACAAACCCGTAGCCCTGGCCCAATCAGGGCCTTCCAGGGCATGCCTTGAAAGGCTTATTGCCTTGAATCCCCACTATTTCTACGGCTTTCCCTATCTCTTGATGGGCGTCAGCTTGGCTGCCGTGCCGCAGATGCTGGGGGGTAACAGCAAAAAGGCAAAAGAGTATTTTGAAAGGGCCATTTTCGAAGGAAAGGGGAAATTCTTTCTGGCCCATTACTACTATGCCAGGTATTACGCAACCCGTGTTCAAGACAGGGACCTCTTCTCCAACCTTGTTGGGAGGATACTTCAAGGCGATCCCTATGCCTTGAAAGACGTCTGTCTCATCAACACGGTCATACAGGAAAAGGCCATGGGGCTTCAGGAAATGGCTGACGAACTCTTCTTCTAGGAGGCAACACGGTGAAAAAAGCAGGCTGTCTTCTGATACTCAACCTCTGCATTTTCCTTGGCGTGTCTCTCTACCCCGCTCATCCGGCCGAGGGCAAGAATTTTACCATCAAATTTGCCACAATTGCACCGGAAGGCTCCACCTGGATGAAATACATGCGTCAACTCGAGAGAAAGATCCGGGAAAAGAGCAATGGGCAGTTGAGATTCAAGATATATGCGGGTGGAATAGCC
>JAFDIC010000442.1 GCA_019308525.1 Deltaproteobacteria bacterium | reverse complement strand
CAAGCGGATGAACCTAATTTCCCTGCATCCTGGCGTCACCCTTGAGGAGGTCAAGGCAAATACACAATTCGAGTTGATGATTCCCGATCCCGTCCCGTCAACAGAACCTCCGACCCGGGAAGAGCAGGACTTGATCCGAAACCTTATTGACACCACGGGGTTTTACACTGGTTGGAAAGAGCCGCAGCTATCCTGGTGGGGCAAGGAGTAGACCGCACTTAGGGATGTAGGCAGGTGTGGCAAGAAGACTTGTGATGGAGTGAAGTATGGACAAAGACCAATTCCTAAGCATTCTAAGAGGACGTCGAAGCATCAGGCGTTATGAACCGGACGATGTCCCTGATGAGCTGCTCCATCTCATTATGGAGGCGGGCCGGTGGGCGCCCTCTGGTGACAACAACCAGCCAGGGAGATTCATCGTTATCAAAGATCCGGAGATCAAGAAAAAGATGGGGGAGATCGCAAAAGAGGGGAGCGCAAGGAGGGTTGCCGCAGAGTTTTTTACAGGACGTATGCAGGAGAGATTCGCCAGACTAGAAGATCCCCTAAAAAAAGAAAAAGCCTTTCGTAAACTGACTTCCGGAGAGGTTTCGGCCTTTCTTGCCGATGCCCCTGTCATCATTGTTGTGTGCGCCAAATTGGATGTTTGGGATGTGCCCTATGACACCGCCATGTGCGCCCAAAACATGATGCTCATGGCCCATGTCCTGGGATTAAGTACCTGCTGTGTTGTCGCACCCGTCTCGGATATGAGAGACGATGTGAAGATAATGGAACTACTGAAGATTCCCCATGGGTACAAGGTCGCCCTGCCCTTGACTGTGGGTTACCCGGATGAAAGTCCCAATCCCAGGCCCCGCATTCCCCTTGAGGATATCATTTTCCATGAGGCCTTTGGGAAACGGAGGGAATAATGAACCGAGAGGCCTATTTCAAAGATGTCATCTTCGCACTGGAGAAGGCACTCTATTATGAGCGAGGACGAGGCGCCTATTTCAGGTCAACAATGGTTGGTGTGGATTTTCTTGAAGGGAAGGATATTGCAGGGAACACGCTGGAAGAGGTCGTCGACAGCTGCATTAAAGTGCTCATTGATGATGGAATCATCAAGGATGCCACCTACCACGGGGATGAGAGCGGTAGCCTGTTCACCTTTGAACTTACAGGCTGCATTCATTTTCCGATTGATAAGAAATTGAAACAGGAAGGGGTCCCCCCTTTCGTAAACCCCCCTATCAATATGATACTGTCTAAGGTCAGGGAACGGACAGGATTGGCCGTTGAAATTGCCGATATCAATTTCAATGAAACGGACGACAAGTATGTCGTCAATGTGGTTGTCTTTGAACCGAAGTTAAGCAGCAAAGAGAGTTAGGCATGTGGAAAGTGATCAAAATGGATCGAAAGACGCATGCGAGCGGTATCGTGCGCTCCCCAATGTGAGACGCAAGCTGGAGAGGTAACCATGTCTGATGAAATTCGGAAACAATTCAATGACAGGCTTGCCAGATACCAGGCGGCCATTGCCCTTGAGATACCTGACCGTATTCCCATATCAGCAGGGTCAAACTATTTTGCCGAGGTATATGCCGGGAATACCAACCAGGAATTCATATACAACAGCGATCAGTGGATTGAATCAGACAGGAGATTTGTCAGAGACTTCCCGGAAATAGACAACCTGAGAAGCGGAAGGCTTTGGGGGCCCTATATCGATGCAGTGGGCTGGAACATGTACAAGCTTCCGGGAAGAGAGATCTCTCCTACGATACAATTCCAATTTATCGAAGGCGAGCGGATGAAAAAGGATGAGTACGATCTTTTGATCAGGAACCCAGCCGAATTCATCTTCGAAAGGGTCCTACCTAGAGTCTTCAATGAGTTCGCGGAACGCGGATCAATGCGCTCCTATATCGCATTCCTGAAGGCTGGCATGGGCTCTGTGATGATGGGCGATCTTGTTAGAAAACGTTTTGAACACCTTGAAAGAGAACTTGGAATGCCCCTGCCAATGGTCGGTTCCATAACTTCCCCTTTCGACTCTTTGGCCGATGGGTTGAGAGGGCTCAATGGAATCATGGTCGATATTTTCAAACAACCGGATAAGGTGAAAGAGGCATGCGATGCTATTGTACCGCATATTGTGAATCTGGCCCTGTCTTCGGCGGATCCTCTGAGGCGCTACCCCATCCACATGCCCCTCCATCGGGGGTGCCGCCCATTTCTATCTCCGAGGCAATTTGATGAATTCTATTGGCCCTCCCTAAAGAAGACCATGTTGATGCTGATTGATGCGGGTTACACCATCAGGCCATACCTTGAAGGAGACTGGGGATCCAACTGGTACCATTTCAGGGAACTACCAAAGGGAAAGCTCGTTCTGGATATTGATGGTCCTGGCGATATTCACAAGGCAAAGGAAGAGGTTGGTGACTGGCAATGCATAGCTGGCGGTGTCCCGGATTCAACTCTCATTCTCGGAACACCGGAGGATGTCCGAAACAAGGTCAAACACCTGTGCGAAACCGTGGGCAAGGACGGGGGATACATAATAAACGGCGGTAATGGTATTCCCTATGACACGAAACCAGAGAACTATAGGGCAATGATTGACGCGGTGCTGGAGTATGGCCGCTACAAGGATACGATTGATTTTGAACCACAAATCAATCCAAATCCACCGCAAGGTTGGACACCCTTGCCAAAGGGCGTTATCACGCCCTGGGAAGACAAGCTGAGAGAACTCGGCGAGATCCAGGGGAATGCCCAGCTGATCCGAGAAGGCTGGGAACTATTCGAAAACAGGGCCTTTTACTGGCTTTGGACCTGGCTCTGGTAAAGAGTTGATTCAGAGGGAATTGAGCTCAACCCGAGTCAGGCTGGTGGGTCGGATCTGGTCTCTGAGAATCACCAAACCAGGAATAGGCCTTGAAGGCTTGCGTACTGAGGCTATCTATCAGTGACAACCACGCCGAGCGGGAAGATAGTACCTTTTTGATGGTCAGTAGCCCGATGATGCTGGCACACTGGGACCGAGCGTAAAAGATTGGAGATAGTTATGAAGGATTTGACTGAATTGGGCAAGGCCCTTGTGGACCTGAATGAGGAAACGGTTCATAATCTGGTGAAGGAAAAGCTGCAGGCCGGAGAAGACCCCATGGCCATCATCCATGAGTGTAACGCAGGCATGGCCGAAGTGGGAAGACGCTTCGAAACCAATGAGTT
>JAFDIC010000441.1 GCA_019308525.1 Deltaproteobacteria bacterium | reverse complement strand
ATGTAGACTATGCTTTTGCAAGCAAGGCACCTTGATTGCAAAAACATCTGTGGAATCCGTGCCAAAAAAACCCTGTGTCTATTGCTCAACGACCTTCTTTCCGAATTCAAAGGCCTCTTGAAGGGCTTCCGGGCTCCCAAGGGCGGCCTTCTTGTCCTCCAAGCCCCTGTAGAAAAGGCCTCCCTCGAAGGTCATGTCGAGGGCGTCGTAGAAGTATTTGGCAACCAATTTGACACCTTGAAAGAGGTTTTTGCCTTTAGTGGCCCCCACTGCTATCAGATAGCCCCTGCCACTGTCATATCTCCTGCGGGCGTCCCCTTTCTTTTCAAGCATCCTCTTGGACCACATGGCCTGGCACCGGTCTATCAAGGCCTTGGCCTGGGAACTGAGGCCGTAGAAGAATATGGGTGATGACAGGATTATGACATCCGCCTCCTGAAGGAGGGGATAGGCCTTTTGCATGTCATCCTGAATAATGCATTTGCCGGTTTTGTCGCACCCACCGCACTCCCTGCATCCCTCCATGTTGAGGTTCCGTACGTAAATTCTTGTGATTTCAGCTCCTTGAGATCTTGCGCCGTCGAGTGCCCTATCAAGGAGTTGATCGCTGTTGCCCCCTTTTCTGGGGCTCCCGTATATTCCGAGTACTTTCATATCTCAGCTACTCCGACAATAGGTTTTTGGGTTGACTCCCTTCTTCCTCTTATCCGTATGCACCTATTGTTTCAAGCGGCTTGTGGAAACAAGGCGCAAAAAGTCATCCGGAGTCAAATCCCTCAGGGAGTCGACTACCAGGTCCGCCTCAAGGAGATACTCCCTCGGTGCGGTGCCCGTAAAGGCGATAACAGCACATCCTGCGGATCTGGCTGCCTTGACACCTGCTGGAGCGTCTTCAACAACCACGCACCTCTGGGGTGGAAGCCCCATTTTCCTGGCAGTCTTGAGAAATACCTCGGGATCTGGTTTTCCTCGTGTTATCTCATCCCCGCAGGTTACCGCTCGAAAATACTGACCTCCCGGTATCATTTCAAGGACCGTGTGAACGTTTTCCCGTGGTGCTGAGGATCCGATGGCAAGGAGGGCACCTGCCTCGTGGAGATGAGATATGAGTTCCTTGGCCCCGCCCATTTCGGGGAAATCCCTTCTTATGATCTCACGGAAAAGATGTTCCTTTTCCTTCGCCAAGGTATTATAGTCCCTTTCATCTATGGAAGGGAAAAGACGGGCGAGTATGTCATGGTTGGTCTGGCCGAAGGTGGAGGCGAATTCCTCTTCAGTAATGTCAAGACCATGTTTTGCAAGCATTCGCTTCCAGGAGAGAAAATGGGCACGGTAGCTGTCTATGAGGACGCCGTCCATGTCGAATATGACGCCCCATGAATCCAGGTGGCCGAGCCCTTTCTGGTTGGTGTTTCTTTCGGGATCCATCTCTTTTGCTCAATTCCCCCCGCAAGAAACTGCTTTCGCCGGGGTATCCTCCAAGTCTTTTTGTAGAGGAGCAGGAATTCCCTTCGGGTGCCCGCCGGAGGGTTTCATTCAGGGAGGCCTGCCTTGCGAAGGAGCTCTAGGAAGCGCGCCTTTTCCTCCTTGTTCCTGGTTGCAAGGGTCCTTGAGAATTTCCTGAGGGAAAATTGGGGTGCTCCAGCCAAGAACTCCCTAACAAGCAGGTCAGCCTCCTCCTTCATGCCAAGGGCCGTGTAACAGGCGATCAGGTCCGGGATTATGTTGAAATAGTCACCCAGCCTGGATGACACCTCCCTGAAAAGGGTTACAGCCTTTTCGTACTTTCCCATAATTCGGTAGGCCTTTATCATATCCTTGTATGATCTCCCTGCGTGAAGGGGGTCCACGCGTACTGCCCTTTGAAACATGTCCAGGGCCTCTTCGGGTTTTCCTGAGCGCAGCAATATCCTGCCCAGGGAATTGATCGCCTCTGAGGAATTAGGATCGATGGCAAGGGCCTTTTTCAATTCCTTCACAGCCATGCCCTCCTGCCCTGCACGACATCTGGGCCCGGTGGTGAAAGCTGGAAGCAGCACCCGGGGGTGTCAAAAACATCCAGATCGTAGGTAACTATCTAAGGCCGTACTTCTTCAGCTTGTATCGAAGCATCCTTTCACTTATCCCGAGCATCTCTGCTGCCCTGGTCTGGTGATTACTCGTGGCCTCAAGGGCCCTTTGTATCATATCCTTCTCCAGTTCTTCTACTGATTTCTTGAGGGGTTTCCACGGGGTGTGTCCGGGTTCCCTTTCAGGAGCCTGGTCCTGGAAAGAGGTGGAGAAGGGCAGGTCCGACTTTGTAATAATATCCCCCCTCCTGATGACCACCGCCCGCTCAATGATGTTTTCCAGCTCCCTCACGTTACCGGGGTAATCGTATTTCAGGAGCATATCACGTGATTCCATGCTGAGCCTCGGCGGTTGGTCTCCAAGCTCATGGGCAAATTTTTTCAAAAAATGGTCTATGAGGGAAGGGATGTCTTCTTTCCTTTCCCTGAGGGGAGGAATCTCGATGGACACCACGTTGAGCCTGTAATAGAGGTCATCCCTGAACAGGCCTTGCCTCACCCTTTCTTCAAGATCTCGGTTGGTGGCGCTGATTATTCGGACATCGGAGTAGACGGTCTGATTGCCGCCCAGACGCTGAAACTCCCGCTCCTGGAGAAAGCGCAACAGTTTCACCTGGAGGGCAGGAGACATGTCACCAATCTCATCCAGGAAAAGTGTCCCTTCATCAGCCTCCTCAAATCTTCCGATTCTCCTCTGGAAGGCTCCGGTGAAGGCCCCCTTTTCATGGCCGAACAGCTCGCTTTCCAGCAGGTTTTCCGGTAGAGCAGCGCAGTTGACCGTGATCAACGGCTTCCCTGAACGCGGGCTCAAGGTGTGTATAAGCCTTGCGACAAGCTCCTTGCCGGTACCGCTCTCCCCACGAATCAACACGGTGGCGTTGCTGCCAGCGACCCTTCCTGCCAGATTTACCACATGGTTCATTGCCTTGCTCTTGAAGATGATATGATCGGCCGTCACATCCCTGGCCTTGAGTTCCTTGCGCAGCAACTCGTTTTCCCTTAGGAGATTGCGATGTTCAGAGATTCGTTCTATGACAAGGAGCAGTTCATCCAGTTCGATGGGCTTGGTTATGTAATCGGCCGCCCCCAGTTTTATGGCCTTTACCGCGGTCTCGATGGTACCGTAGGCGGTCATCATGATCACGTCGGTCTCCGGG
>JAFDIC010000040.1 GCA_019308525.1 Deltaproteobacteria bacterium | reverse complement strand
ACTGTGGGGGAATTCCCGAAACCCTGCTGGAGAGCGAGTTGTTTGGGTACAAGAAGGGGGCCTTCACTGATGCAGTACGCGACAAGATCGGCCGTTTCGAAGAGGCGGACGGGGGTACCATATTCCTTGATGAGATCGGAGAACTTTCCCTGGCATTTCAGGTCAAGCTTCTGAGGGTTCTACAGGAAGAGGAGATAACTCCCCTTGGAGGACTGGGGTCCAAGAGGGTGGATGTCCGGGTCATCGCGGCGACTTCCAAGGACTTGAAGAAAGAGGTGGAGGCCGGGAGATTTCGAGAGGACCTCTATTACAGGATCAAGGTCATGACCATCCATCTGCCTCCCTTGCGAGAGAGAAGGGGGGACATCCCCCTCCTCGTAGGCTACTTTATCGATCAGTTCAACAGGAAGCTGAATAAGAATCTAGAAGGTCTTTCCTCCGAAGCAATGCCGGTTCTCATGGGTTATTCCTGGCCTGGGAACGTTAGGGAACTGGAAAACCTGATTGAGAGGGCGGTCCTGCTAGCCAAGGGCAAGTACATCACACCTGCCGAGCTACCGGAGTCCCTGGTCTCTGTTCAGGCTGTTGAGCGAGCTGAGCTGCCCTATGAAACCCTTTCAATCAAGAAGGCCTCGGTTCTGCTCGAGAAAGATCTTATAAAGAAGGCCCTGGACCTTACCAAGGGCAATCGGTCGAAGGCGGCGAGAATCCTGGAAATCAGTCGACCGATGTTGCTCTCAAAAATAAGAAAATACAAGATAGAAGAGGAAAAATGATACAGGTGGATCAATCCATGGAAAAAAACTTGCCCCTCTCTGTGAGCGATGAAGAGTTTGAAGAAGAAGTGTTAAAGGTGGAAGGTCCCGTCCTGGTGGATTTTTGGGCAAACTGGTGCGGTCCCTGTCACCAGATGGCACCCATACTGGAGTCCTTTGCAAGGACCAATGCCGGGAAGGTGAAGGTGGTAAAGGTGGATTCTGACGAGAATCCCAAGGCCTGTGAACAGTATGGTGTCAAGAGCATCCCCACCCTCATATTCTTCAAGAATGGAAGACCCGTTGACGTGAACGTGGGGGTGATCTCAGAGGCCAGCCTGCAAAAGAAACTGAACGAGCTGCTGGGTTCAGAGGAGCCAACGCGAGAAGGTTGCTGAGTATCATCGTCCTGGAAATCCAGCCTCAACAGCCTGTCGCCCAAAGCTGGTGCCTTGCCGGCCCCCTTATGCCTGTGCGGCCTTTTCCTGATAGAGGGGCGATATGTCCCTCAGGGTCTTCACCGCGTCCTTCAATACTTCCAGGAACCTCCCGATGTCATCCTCGGTGTTGTCGATTCCAAAGGTGACGACCAGTGTCCCCTGGGCGTCAGCGAAGTCTCTGCCGATGGATAACAGCACGTGGGAAGCCTGAAGCGCCCCTGCGGCGCAGGCAGAGCGCGTGGACACGGCAATGTTTTCCTCGTCCAGAAGGAGCACCAGGCTCTCTCCCTCGATGTATTTGATAGATATGGACACCAGATTGGGCAATGAGAGGTTGGGATGTCCATTGACGTAATATTCTGTTATGAAATTTGGAAGTTCTGTAATCAGTTTTTTCTTCAGGCGATTGTAGTGTGCAATCCTCCCGTCCATGTCCTTAAGGGCTGATTCCGCGGCCACTCCCATGCCAATGATGCCGACCAGGTTCTCTGTTCCAGCCCTCTTGTTGTTTTCCTGGACCCCTCCGTCAAGCAGGGGCCATATTTTTGTCCCCCGCCGTATGAACAGTCCGCCGACCCCGGTGGGGCCGTAAAAGGGGTTTGAAGCAAAGCTCAACAGATCCACCCCGAGTTCTTGTACATCAACAGGGACGACCCCAACGGAGTCAACCGCATCCGTATGAAATATGACGCCCTTATCTCTGGTGACCTCTGCAATCTCCTTGATGGGTTGTAGAGTACCTATCTCATTATTGCTGTGCATTATTGACACAAGTACCGTCTTATCGGTAATCGCCGCTTCAACGTCACGGGGATTTACCCGTCCATGGTGATCCACGGGAACAGATGTGACTTTGAAGTCCATCATCTTGAGGCGGCGGAGGCTTCTGAGCACTGCATTGTGTTCGATATTGGAGGTGACGATATGGTTGCCTCTCTTCGCATTGGCAAAGGCGATCCCCTTGATTGCGTGGTTGATCGACTCCGTTCCCCCTGATGTGAAAACCACTTCCTGGGGAACCGCGCAATTGATGAGCCGGGCCACGGACTCCCTCGCTTTTTCAAGGGCTTCAGAAGCCCTGTCGCCGATCTGGTGTTGACTGGAAGGATTCCCATAGTTACTCCTGAGGGCAGCTATCATGACATCTTGAACTTCCGGGAGCAGGGGGTTCGCAGATAGATGATCCAGATTGATGATTCCCATATTTTCACCTCTCTTTCAGGCGGATTGACCGGCATCATCAAGGAGAGAATTACAGGATTTGCAGAAGTTCACTCCTTCCTCCAATTCTGCATCACAATAGGGGCAATAACAGCCTTCCCCGTGATTATGCTCGTGAACTTCCTTCCGTGCTGGCTCAGCCAGGGCCTTGCCGGACTTTCGGTCCTCATAGTTTTTTATGGCCACTTGCAATGCGTCGGCCCCGAGATTGGAACAATGCAGCTTGTTCTTGGGCAGGCCTTCAAGGGCCTCAGCCACATCTTTGTTCTTTATCTTCTTGGCCTCTTCAAGGGTCTTACCCTTTGCCATTTCGGTGAGCATGCTGGATACCGCTATGGCGGCGCCGCATCCAAAGGTCTGGAACTTGATGTCCTCGATCCTGTTATCTCTTATCTTGAGATATATTGTCATCATGTCTCCACACAGTGGGTTGCCTACCTCTCCCACCCCGTCGGCATCCTCTATGACGCCGACATTCCTGGGATTCTTGAAGTGTTCCATAACCGTCTTAGAATACATGTCATATCCCTCCAAAGACTAATTTCAAATAAACTAAACATCTTTTGTGACAAAGCAATAGGGCGGAGAAACCCGAAGGAACATGGATGGGCCTGAGCAGGGTAAGCACTCTATCCCTTGCCACCCAATCTTTCCCGCCGTCCCGAAGTTTAGATTTTTACCAAATCCATCTTGCTTATTCCAGTACTATTTACGGTCATAGGGAAATTTTTCACAATCTGCGATGAATACCAGGTATGGCTTGCTTCTCGCTCAACTAATCGTTATTATTCAGAGGAGAAAGAAGAGATGAAGGTAATAGTAAATCTTTACGCTTCCCTGGCCAAGCATAAGCCGGAGAGTTCGCCGGGGGCAAATTCCGCCACAGTTGATGTGGAGGAAGCCACCACCGTAAGGGAACTCTTGAGCAGGCTCAAGATTCCTGAAGGTGCCGCAAAGATGGTCTTCTTGAATGGCGCACATGCCAACGGCGATGAAGTCCTGAAAGAGGGTGACAGGATTGGTGTCTTTCCTCCCGTTGCAGGGGGGTGATCAGGAAGTGAAAAGGAAAATCTCCTTTGACCGCAGGTCCCTGCTGATCAAAGCCTCGAGCGAAATTTGGGCGCCGTTTGAGAAAACCTTGGCGGATCCACCTTCAGAGTCTCCTCTACATCCATCCAGAAATAGAATTACTTCCTTCACGCGGACCCAAACGCCCTTGTGCAAGAGGGGAGCACCTATTTCCTGGGTCAAGAAGTTAAAGAGCTTCAAGACCACTGTCCCGTCCCGAAGACGTTGGCTGTTTCGTCCCGGAGTGTATGAGACATTGCTCCTGAGGGATCCCAGACGTCCGCCCTTCTTGAGGGCTGCGCCTAGAAGCCCCGGCATGGCGGTAGAAAGTGCCAAAACAGAGCCGTCTTCCACCAGGGAGTCACTGAAGTCATCAACCGTTTTCCCATCCAGGAATATGGTGTTGATTCTATTTTCAAGGTATTCCCGGCCGATGCCCAGCTCTTCGCAAAGCAGGAAATCCACCGTGCAGCCTATTTGGGCTTTGATCCTTACACCTGATTGAAACAGGCGCAGGAACCCGGGCAAAGCCCCGTGGCCAAGCTCCAGGGAAAGCCCTCTCCGTGGCGTCTGCGCGCCCGTCGGTGTAAAGGTCTCTGATGTTTTTTTCATGCCAACCTACGTGAGGGCTTGGAGGTCTCTCCAAGACCCCCGAAGCCCGATGCAGGGGTATCCTTCCTACCAGTTGAATACCCGGTCAAGATCCTCATCCTTCACATCAAACACCACATTATGTGGCGGGAGAGACTGATTCTTGAAGAATTCGGGCAGCCGATCGTGCTCCGCGGTGAAACCTGCCCTCCTGTTGAATTCCCGTTCCTTCTTCAGCACGGATTTGCCCAGCTCACTGATATCGTTTTCGGTCAGGCTCAAACCATGAAAGCTGTTGATCATGTCTATGAGGGCCTGGAAGGTATCGGGCTGGTCCAGCATGGCGAAGGCCACAAAGACACACATGCCCGTTGAATCCAGAGCCGCGGTGGCGATTTGAAGATTCCTGGATAGACCCACCTGACCCTCGGGCTTGAGAGGATCCACCTTGCCTCCTATTCCCAGTATGTTGGTAGCCACGGCATAGCCTGCCGTGTGATCCGCTCCCATGGGAGAAGTTGCATAGGTGACTCCAATCCCTTGTACTGCCCTGGGGTCATAGGCCGGCATAGCTTGACCCTTGACAACAGGAACCCTTTCTACGCCGAAGACACGACCCGTAACTGCGGCACCATTACCGAGGATGCGTCCCAGATGAGTTCCCTTGCCCACCTCCTTGACAAGTTCCATGGCAGCCTGGCCATCCCCGAACCTGGCCAAGCCCGCCTCCATTGCCACCGCAATAGTTGCCCCCATCTCGATAGTGTCCAGACCGTAGTCATCATCCAGGCGATCAATGATGGCGATTATGTCCAGATCGTTTATACCGCAGTTCCCCCCATGGGCCCAGACCGTTTCGTATTCAGGCTGTTTGGTCAGGTAGTTTCCGTCCTTGTCCATGTATATTCCCGAACACCTGATTATGCATCCCCGATGGCAGCCGTGGGTAGCCAGTCCGCCCCTGGCCTTTTCTGTTTCTGCCTGTGTCTCACCGCTTATGGCGGAACATCCCTCAAAGCGGCCCAGGAGGAAGTTGTGAGTCGGGTAGGCACCGGCCTCGTTGATCACATTGGTCAGCACGTTGGTTCCGTAAGCTGGGAGACCCTCCCCTGTGACCGGGTGCTTCCGGAGTCCCTCCACCCATCTCTTGCTCGCCTCTTTGAAGGATTGGGGATCCTTCGGGCTACGCATCCTCGTACCGCTGTCATCCAGGATGATCGCCTTGATGTTCTTGCTTCCCATGACAGCACCCACCCCACCGCGGCCCGCGTGACGTGTGGGCCTCTGTTCTATGTCCGTAAAGGCAACGGAGGCGGCAGACATCTTCATCTCTCCCGCCGGCCCAATGGAGATACTTGCCACCTTATCGCCGTACTCGGCCCTGATCCTTTCAATGAGATCATAATTGCCCAACATTTTCAT
This sequence comes from Deltaproteobacteria bacterium, assembly GCA_019308525.1. The sequence goes on along the minus strand of JAFDIC010000040.1, from coordinate 10,468 downwards.
GCTGTTATCCGCTGTAATCCTGACGCCGTCCTTGTTTATGAATACCTTGTAAAGGGTTTCATCTCGGGGCTTGCCTTCCAGGACAATGGCAGCGTAGCCGAGCCTGGCAAGGACCTGAGATGCCTGACCGCCGGCATTGGCCTCTTTGATACCTCCTGTGAGGGGGCTTTTGGCTCCCACCGACATTCTGCCCGACATCGCGGCCGTGGTCCCGCTCAACAGGCCAGGGGCTATGACCAGCTTGTTCCCTGCTCCAAGGGGATGGCAGAGTGGAGGGACTTCCGTTGAGACAATTGCCGAAGTCAGGGCCCTGCCACCCAGCCCGGCGTACTCGCCCAAGAGGGACTCGCCGGCCCTCGGGCCACCTTCAGCCCCTACATCGATACGAAGAATCTTTTCCATGCACGTCCTCCTTTCCTGGTGAAAAGGTTCCTATATTTGCGTCAACCCCGCCAAGTAAACCCTCGGCTGCAAGGGGATACGCACTGATTATTGCCCGCGGCACATTGCCCTCTGGATAGAGCCGATTTCGACTCCTGGTGCACACGTCCCACCCCGGCCAGATCGGCAACCCAAAGTGCCCCTGAGCGCAAGAGCGACTCAGGGTAGTTCTCAGCTCAAGGAGCTTCGACACAAAAGGCGCGAAACCGAGAGAGATCAAAAGGCCACGTTCCCCGGAGTTCTGGGGAAGGGTATTACATCTCGAATATTGCCCATGCCTGTAACCAGTTGGATAAGCCTTTCGAACCCCAGGCCGAACCCAGAATGAGGGGCCGTGCCCCACCGCCTGAGGTCCAGGTACCACCAATAATCATCAGGGTTCAAACCGGATTCCCTGATCCTTTCAAGAAGGGTATCGTAGTCGTCCTCCCTTTGGCTTCCACCTATTATTTCGCCCACACGGGGGACCAGAACGTCCATGGCGCGAACAGTCTCATTATCCTCGTTTACCTTCATATAAAAGGGCTTTATGTCCCTGGGAAAATCCGTTATTACCACCGGTCCCTTGAATACCCTTTCACACAGGTACCTTTCGTGCTCGGATTGAAGGTCCTCGCCCCAGGAAACAGGAAACTCAAAGTCCATCTCTGCCCGTGAGAGAATGTTTATCGCCTCGGCATAGGAAAGACACTTGAACTCCTGGGAGATCATGGAATCCATACTTGTCATGATGTGGGGATCTATTCTTTCCTGGAAAAACTTCAGGTCCTCTTCACAATTGGTCAAGACATATTGAAAGATGAACTTCAGCAGGTCTACTGCCACTTCAATGTTCCCTTGGATGTCACAGAAGGCCATTTCCGGTTCAACCATCCAAAATTCAGCAAGGTGCCTGGACGTATTTGACCTCTCGGCCCTGAAGGTGGGCCCGAAGGTGTATACATCCCCCAGGGCCAGGGCGTAGATCTCTGCTTCCAACTGGCCGCTGACGGTAAGGTTGGCAGGGCGACCAAAGAAATCCTGATCAAAATCCACGGCTCCTTCCCTGGTGGGTACATGCTGGAGATCAAACGCCGTTACCTTGAACAGTTCGCCAGCTCCTTCACAGTCGCTGCCCGTGATTATGGGAGTATGAATGTAAAGAAAACCCCGTTCCTGGAAAAATGCATGGATGGCCATGCTTGTGGCATTTCTGACCCTGGCCACAGCTCCGAAGGTATTTGTCCTGGGCCTGAGATGGGCGATGGTTCGTAGAAATTCAAAGGAATGGCGTTTTTTCTGTAAGGGATAGTCCGGGCCGCACCACCCGATCACCCTTATCTTTTCGGCCCGCAGCTCCCTCTCCTGCCCTTTTGCCGGGGAAGGGACCAGTGTACCCGTGACACATATGGAACAGCCGGTCTGGATCTTGAGAACCTCCTCCTGGTAGTTGTCGAGTTCCTTCTCAGCTATTACTTGAAGGTTGCGAAGACACGATCCGTCGTTGACCTCAAGAAATGAGAACCCGGCCTTTGAGTCTCTCCTGGTCCTGACCCACCCCATCACGGTGACCTTGGATCCTATCTCGCACGAAGTCAAGACCTGACGAATCCTGGTTCGCTCCAATTGAATCATCCCTCCCTTTTCTCAAAGTGGGACATGAAGTCCGCAAGGGCCTTGACGGATTCAACGGTAATGGCATTGTACATGGAGACCCGGCAGCCTCCAACTGAACGATGACCCTTGAGTCCACCAAACCCCTCCCTCTCCGCCTCTTCCACGAACCTGGCCTCAAGCTCTTCACTCGGGAGCCTGAAAGTCACGTTCATCAAGGACCTGCTGTCTTTCTCCGCTGTACCCCTGTAGAAATCAGAACCATCGATGAGGTCATAGATGATCTGAGCCTTCTCCCTGTTGATCGCTTCCATGGCCTGAAGACCGCCTATCTCTTCCTCCAGCCATCTTAACACCAGACCTATCACATAGATGACAAAGCAGGACGGGGTATTGTACAAGGAGTTCTTGTCTGAAAAGGTAGTGTATTTCAACATGGTGGGAAGACCCTCGGGGACCCTGTCCAGCATGTCCCTTCGGATTATGACCATGGCGCTGCCCGAGGGGCCTATGTTTTTTTGGGCCCCGGCATATATGAGGCCAAAGGGCCTGGCGTCAAAGGGCCTGCTCATGATGTCAGAGGACATGTCACAGACCAGAGGTATATCTCCGGTCCGCGGGAACTCGGCCCACTGGGTCCCCCTTATGGTGTTGTTTGAAGTGAAATGGACATAGGCTGCGTCTTCGTCTACCTGGAAGTCCCCGGGTATGTAAGAAAAGTCCCTGTCCTCGGAAGAGGCGATCACCCTGACATCCTTGCCCTGAACCCGGGCCTCCTTGATCGCCTTCGTGGACCAGGTCCCAGTGTTGACATAATCCAAAGGTTTTCCATCCACTGCCGAGTTCATGTGGACCATGCAGAACTGGAGACTTGCACCGCCCTGAATGAAGATCACGTGGAAGTCGTCGTTGAGGCCCAGCAGCCTCCTCGTCCTCACCACGGCACCGTTTATGACCTCATCGAAATATTTCGACCGGTGACTGATTTCAATGATTGACATCCCGGAACCCTTGAAGTCCAAGAGTTCAGCGCGGATTTCCTCCAGAACCGGAAGTGGTAAAGCCGCCGGCCCGGCGCTGAAATTGTGAATCCTGTTTCCCATGTCTCTGGAATCTCCTTTCCTAACTCAAACTGTTGAGCATTCCCTTGACCGTGGTCAGGCACTCCTTTGCCTCTTCAAATATGGGAAGACCCCGGAGATCTGCGTCGATGATTTCTTCCTGAAATGGCATAAAGCCCAGGAAATGAAAGCCTGGCATATTGTTCAACAAGAATTCCCTGTCGGACTTTGATCGAATCTTGTTTCCCACGAGGCTCAGGTTATTGAGTCCCAGGTCCCCTGCCAGGTTCTTTATCTGGAAGGCAGTCTCCAGGCTCCGTCTTCCGGGCTCAACGACCACGATCAGCCTGTCTACGGCCATGGCAGTGCCCCTGCCAAGATGTTCGAGGCCTGCCTCCATATCGAGGACTACCGCCTCATCCCGGGCCAACACTATGTGCCGCACCAGGTTCTTGAGAAGGGTGCTTTCCGGGCAGATACATCCCGCGCCCCCCTTTTTCACCCCCCCGAGGACCATGAGCCTTATACCTACTACCTGGATGGAGAGCCTGTCAGGTAGATCATCCACCTTGGGATTCAATTTGAAAAAGGAACCCATGCTTCCGACCTTGGCCTCAGTCCTTTCTTCGATGAGCTCCTTCATACTGGAGATGGGCACGATGGTGTTACTATCCTTTATCCCAAGGGCCTGGGCAAGGTTCGCATCGGGGTCCGCATCTATGGCCAGCACTTTCATGTCCTGGTCTGCAAGGGCCCTTATGAGAAGGGATGCAAAGGTTGTCTTGCCCACACCTCCTTTACCGCTGACAGCAATCTTCATAATGGCTTCCGTCCTCCTGCAAAGAATCTCCGCCCTGCTCGCTTCCGCGGCAATTGCCCTTAACATCACAGTCTCATTTATAGGGCATACGGGTAGCAAACTTCAATAAGAAAATTCATTCTCTCAATCCATGGATTCCCCCCCCACAACTGGATAGAGAGTGCTCCTTCATCCTCAGGGCGACTATTATTGTTGAAAAGGAGAGATTCCCCAAAAAAGAGATTGCAATAAATTTGCCAAGAACCTAATATAACTTTTTTTGATTGATTTCCTCCGCCTCGGAGATCGGAAAACGACAAAGTCGGCCCTTGTTGGGCTTTTGGAGATTGCAAAATGGGGAAAAAGATAATTATCGGTGCTTTTTGTCTGCTAATCATCGTTATTATTGGAATAGTGGTGTCCATTTACCCCGAATGGCTCTGGTTCAAGAACCTGGATCACGAACCGGTCTTCTGGATAATGCTTGTAACCAAATTCGGCTTTGGTGTGGTAATATGGCTTCTGCTCATAATCATCCTGGCCTTGAATGTCTACGTGGCGAGGCGGAACAGCCCGCCTTATGACCCGGCGAGCGGGGTGAAAGGAGAACAGGGTTACTTTTCCCAGATCGGCATATCTTCCAATACCCTGAATATCTTCCTCATAGCCTTCGTGCTGATAGCCAGTTTTTTCATCGCGTCAAAGGGATCTGCCCAGTGGGACATGGTCCTCAGGTACCTCTACCAGAAGCCCTTTGGAGAAACAGACCCGATTTTTCACAGGGACATAGGGTTCTATGTCTTCTCCCTTCCCCTGTACGTATTCGTAAGGAACGGCTTGATGCTGTTGTTCCTGTTCGCAGGACTCGTGACCATCGTGTGGTATCTTAAGGACGGTGCCATGCAGATCATAGACGAGATGGTCCAGGCAGAAGAAGGAAGACCGCCCTCTCTGCCCAAGATTTCCATTTCACAGAGTGCAAAGAAACATCTTCTTTTCCTGGCAGGGATACTGCTTATCCTCATGGCCTGGGGATACTATTTGAAGGTTTTTGGTGTCCTTTATTCCGCCCAGGGACCCGCTTTTGGGGCCAGTTACACTGATGTGCATGTCAAGATACCGGCATACAGGGTACTGATTTTCTTTTGTCTCGGGTTTGCGGTGGTCATCTTCATGAATGCCATCAGGTTTAGATGGAAGCTCCTCTGGTTGAGCGGGGCCATCTGGCTGGGAGGGATTGTTATGCTGTCGAATCTCCTCCCCATTGTGATTCAAAAATTCATCGTGAAGCCCAATGAAATGGCCAGGGAAAAACCCTATATCGCTTACAATATCGATTATACCAGAAGGGGGTACAACATCAGCAAAGTAAAGACGGTCGATTTCGCTGTGAAGGAGACCTTGAATGCGGAAGACCTCAAGGGTCAGGATGCAACCTTACAGAACATCAGGATCTGGGATGAAAGACCCCTTCTCCAGACATACAGACAGATCCAGGCAATAAGGCTTTATTATGATTTCAACAATATTGACGTGGACCGATACACATTTGACGGCCAGTACAAGCAGGTCATGCTCGCCGCCAGGGAGTTGATCGTCAAGCAACTTCCCCCTCAGGCAAGAACATGGGTGAACAGACGCCTTACTTACACCCACGGGTACGGCCTTGCAATGAGCCCCGTCAATGAAGTGACCAAGGAAGGATTACCCAGGTTGGTCATCAGGGATCTCCCCCCGGCAACAGAGGTTGATCTAAATATAGACAGACCGGAGATCTATTACGGCGAAAAGACGGCCGAATATGTCCTGGTCAAGACAAAGGCCAAGGAATTTGACTACCCCAAGGGAGACAAGAATGTCTACACGACCTACGAGGGCAGGGGAGGGGTCACCATCCGGTCATTTTTCAGGCGATTGCTGTTTGCAATCGAGTTTATGGATCCTCAGATATTCTTTACCACCTATATCACACCTGAGAGCAGGATCATGTTCAATCGCCGGATCGACCTCCGGGTACGGCTCATTGCCCCATTCCTGGATTATGACAATGATCCCTACCTCGTCATCTCCAACAGGAGGCTTTACTGGATCCAGGATGCCTACACGACATCGGACATGTATCCCTATTCCAAGAGAACCAAGAAGCGGCTGAGGGGAAAGCTGATCAATTATATCCGAAATCCCGTCAAGGTTGTGATTGACGCCTATAACGGTAATGTTTCCTTCTACGTCGTTGACGACACCGACCCCATCATAAGGACATACCAGGGTATTTTCCCTTCCCTTTTCAAGCCCTTCAATGAGATGCCCGAGGGATTGAAAATGCACATTCGCTATCCTCGGGACCTATTCTATATCCAGGCCGATACATACAGGACCTATCACATGGAAGATCCACAGGTGTTTTACAACCAGGAGGATCTGTGGCAGTTCCCGGACGAACTCTATGGGGATCGCCGGCAGGAGATGAAGCCCTATTACATAATAATAAAACTACCTGGAGAGCCAAAGGAGGAGTTCCTCCTTATGCTCCCCTTCACCCCCTCAAAGAAGGACAATATGATAGGTTGGCTTGCGGCCAGGAGCGATCTCCCCAACTATGGGACGCTTATCGTCTACAAACTGCCCAAGGAAAAGCTGATTTACGGGCCCATGCAGATCGAAGCCAGGGTAGACCAACAGACGGAGATCTCCCGGGAACTCAGCCTCTGGGATCAAAGGGGATCCAGGGTGATCAGGGGAAACCTCCTGGTCATACCCATAAGCGAGTCATTTATCTACGTGGAACCGGTGTATCTGGAGGCCAAACAGGAAGAGAAAAGTGAGCCGCCGGCCGGGACAGGGCAGACAAGGCCCTTTGGAAAGGCCAGGAAAAGCCCTGCCCCGACCCAGAGGGGTATCGACAGGTCGAGGGCGGCGTCACTGCCCGAACTGAAAAGGGTCATCGTGGCGCTTGGAAATCGTGTTGTCATGGCAGAAGCCCTTGACAGGGCTATCGCCGGCGTGTTGGGCAAGGTGGAAGAACTGGCAATAGAAGGAGCGCCGGCACCGGCCGGGAGGGAATATGACATCCGTGAGCTCGGGGCGGAGGCCCTGGAGCACTATGAAAGGGCCAAAGCATTCATAAGGGAAGAGAACTGGGCGGCCTATGGCAAGGAACTTAAGGAACTGGAAAGGATTCTGAAGGAAATTGCGAGGGGAGAGGAACGGTAGACAGGCGGAAGCTACTTGTGGACTTCTTTCATATTGACCTTCTTCCAGAGATACTTTCTCTGGTTCTTGAGTGTGATTGAACCTCCACTGGATGGATCAAAGTAGAATGAAAATCTGTAGTCCCCTGATTCATCTACCCTGTAATATATGGTGTAAAGGTTTTTCTCCTTTTCGTGTTTCTCGATTCTTGAAATAGGGTAGACTTCGACAGGCTGTTCCGCATTCTCGTCTATGAAGACAAGAGACTGATCAGAGATCTCAAAGGAAAACCCCTTGTACTTGGGGGCCGAAGTGATCCATTCGCCTTTCATCCCATCAGGGGCCTTCTCGAGCCTGTTGGAATCGCAGCCGAACAAGAAGACCGCCATCCACAGGATCAGGATCATATTCCTTTTGAATCCGCAAGTCATAGTTTTATCCAGAATCACCCTCCCGATGCAGCCATCAATCCCCTGGCCCTAATCATGGAACCAGGAAGGTTTGGCAGGTTATTGGCCCCTGAAGAGATAAGTGGTCCCTCCCTGTCTATGATCTTCACAAGCACGCTGACCACCTCAGGGTCAAAATGCCTGCCTGCGTCCTTTTTCAAGATCTCAAGAACATCTTCTAAACTTTTTCCCTCCCTGTATGGTCTCTCTGAACAAAGGGCGTCATATACATCGGCCACCGCGAGGATACGGGCGCCCAGGCAGATCCTGTTGCCTGCTATCCCGTTGGGATACCCGGTGCCGTCAAAGCGTTCATGGTGTTGCAGGACCAGGGGTACAATGGCCCTATAGGCCCCGATGGGTTCCAAGATCCTTGCGCCGGCCACGGGGTGGGAGCGCACCATCTCAAGCTCCTCTTTGTTCAGGGGGCCATCCTTGTCGAGGATGTGGACGGGTATTGCCAGCTTGCCAATATCATGTAGAAGCCCGCCCCTGGCCAGTGTATCCAGCTCTTCCCTGTTCAAATCCATGGCCCTGGCGATCTTCAACGCAATTTCAGTCACCCTTTCGGAATGGTTGGCCGTCCACGGTGACTTGGCGTCAACGGCCCGGGCCAGGGCAAAGAGAGTGCCCCAGTTGAGTTCGTCCAGTTCTCTCAGCAGGGTTGCATTGGAAAGGGCGATGGCCACCTGGTCTGCGATTTGTCGTGCATAGGTAATCTCTTCCTCATCAAAGCCATTCGGCAGCTTTGAGCCAAGGGCTATGATCCCTGCAAGGGCCTTTTTTGTGAAAAGGGGCAGCAAGAGGATAGATTCAATATCTTTTTCCAGCAGGGGTTCCAGATAGCCCGGGACCCCCTCTTTTCTGGACAAGGACAGGACACTTTCAGTGCCTATCAATTTCTCCAGTTTTTCAACGGGAACCTTGAAGATGTGGTCACTGGTGGACAGGGGAGAAGATCCGACACTCTTGTAACTCCAGGTGGGGCTTTTGCCTTCAGAGTCCAAGAGGGAAACACTGACAAGATCATACTTGAAAAAGGTCTTCATCTTTGAAACCAGGGCTTCGATAATTTCATCGGTCTTCAGGGAAGACAGTACGGCCCTGTCTATATCAGCCATCGCTGTGAGGGTATGAAATTGTTTGCCCAGCCTCTTTGCCATATTATTGAATACATCGCCGAGTTCTTCGAATTCATCGCCGCTGGTGACGTTTGCCCTGCTTTCAAAGTCCCTGTTCGCTATGCGATTTGAGACCTCTTTCAGTTCAAGCAGGGGTCTGGTGGTCTTGCTTATTTGCAGCGCGCTCAAAAGAAGGACCACCCAAAAGGACAGGAGGACGACAAGGGGAAATATCTTCTTGAAATATGCTATCGGGGCGAAGATATAGTCCTTGGGGGCACTGAGGACGACGGTGAGCTTGGGGTAGAGCCAGTGGTACTTCATGAAGACCGACCAATACCCGGACTGATATCTCTGCCCCTCATGCTCCCATTCAAATCGTGAAATGGTCGATCGGGTTCGATGAAACTCCGGGTGAGTAGAGAAACGAGGAGGAGCGGGATGTGTGGAAAAGATCACCCGTGCAGCACTGTCAAGGATTGCCAGTTCCGTTGACGCAGGGAGGGTGTTGTTTTCGCTCAATCCCCACAGGTACAGGGTATCTATTTCACTATAGAGGAGTCCTTGCCCCGGGTCAGCAGGGTCAAGCAGCTTCAGCATGAACAATCGACCCCTGTCAACGCCGCGAGGTTGTACCAGCACCAGGGCCTTCCCCAGCCGAAGATGATCCATTTCCTCCCGTGATAAGGCCGGGAATTCCACCAGGTCTCCGAAGAGGACTCTCAACTCCCCGTTCCCGTACCGTACGGCCAGGGCCTTGGCCCTCTTTTTCATGGTAGTCAGGGGCTTTTGGATCAGGGCATCCTGCTGCTGGATACCCTCTCCCGAAAGCAATAGGAGCGAAAGGAGATTGAGGTCGTTTTCGATGAGGGTTAATCGGTCATAGACGGCCCTGCCCAAGGACCTGCTGGCTTCGTGCAGGCGCCTTCTCCCCTGGTTTTCCAGTTCCCCTTTAACCTGCGTAAAAGACAAGACCGCGAGAACGATTATGGGCAAAAGGGAGCAAAGGATAAACTGAAAAAATATCCGACGTGCCACGTTGCCCTTCAGGATAGTTAAGTCTATTCTCACGAGGTGTTTCCCCTATCTCTCAATATTCGGAGGCGAGTCCAATGTATCCTCCATCGTCCGCCCTGATTATGTCGTCCCTGCTCACTTTTGCGGTCAGGGGAGCTTTGTACTTACCGTCCTCGCCCGTGCTGAAAAGGTCATAATCAGAGTTTAGCGGTACCGTCCCGTGGAACTTGCGACGTTTGCCGGGTTTTATGAGATCGTGGTTGGCATATTTGTAGGGATTACCCCAAGGGTCCATGAGGCCCCCTCTTCCTATATCGTCGAGACTCGCGGGGAGTTGGTTATCTTCCTTGTAGGTGTTTATTTCGGTCTGGAGTATCTTGATGTCTGATATGGCCTTGAATATCTTTGCCTTCTGAATCTGATTGGAATAAACCGGTATTGCGATGCCTGCCAATGTCGCAATTATGGCTATGACAACCAGGAGTTCTATGAGTGTGAATCCCCAGGGATACCAATAGGGGGCCCAATCAAGGCATCCCGGGGTCCTGATGCACGGCCCTCTACAGGCAAGGAACCCGTTGTCTCTCCCTGTTTCAATGGTGAACATGGTTTATTGTTTGGTCGTCTCCCGCTCTGAAAAACTTCAAGGCATCGCACAGTTCCAGCAAGTCTTGCCTGAGGGTCCTCATGTGACCCTCTACATTCCACTCGGGATCGTCTCCTCCACTCCTGTTTTCAACGGATTTTTCTATCTTCTTGAAGGATCTCATGGCGGCGTCGCTGAACCTTTGGCAA
>JAFDIC010000440.1 GCA_019308525.1 Deltaproteobacteria bacterium | reverse complement strand
GAAAAGGGGAACATCGATATTATTGTAGTCATCGTGGGCAATTCTGGTATGTCGGACAATAGGCCGATCTATGATGAGATAGCAAAGGCGATGGACGCCTGCGAGATACCCGTCATCCCCGTGCTAAGTTCCGTAACAACCTGTGCGTCGCTGATAAAGGAATTCACGGATTCAGGCCATTTCTATTTCACCGATGAGGTTCCTGTGGGACGTGCCTTGGGCAAGGTCATGAAGCGCCCCATGATTTATGAGCCGGCAAGGATTTTGGAAAATTATGACAGGGAAGGATTGGAAAAGGTCCTCGATTCCGAACCGGAAATCTTGAGCCCGGGGGGTGTGAAGAGACTGCTGGTGGCTGCGGGCTTCCGGTTACCCGATCAAGTCGAGGTATACCGAGAGGAGGAACTCGTGCCCGCCTGCGAAACAACAGGGTTCCCCCTTGCGATGAAGGCGATAGGGCCTGTGCACAAGAGCGACGTTGGAGGCGTAAGAACAGGGATCAGGAATGTTGGAGAAGCTCTAAGCGCCTGGGAGGAGCTGAAGAGGATCGGGGGCGTTTCCGGGGTCCTTGTGCAGGAGATGGTCGAGGGCACGGAAGTGATCATGGGGGCAAAGAAGGAGGGGGATTTCGGCCACCTGGTAATGTTCGGTCTTGGCGGGGTCTACACGGAAGCGCTCAAGGACGTCACTTTCGCCCTGGCACCCCTGTCAGGGGAAGAGGCCCTGGGCATGGTTCGAAGGATAAGAGCCTTTCCGGTTATCCGGGGAGTAAGGGGATATAAGGGCCTTTCGCTGGAGACACTCTCAGACTACCTGGTGAGAATCGGTCAGGTCCTGTCGGATTTTCCGCAGATCCGGGAGTTGGATCTCAACCCGGTGAAAGGATACAGGGAGGCCCTTTGGGTGGTGGATGCCAGGATATTTCAAGAAAAGTGAAGGCTGTGCACGATGGGCCCCTTCCTGTCCAGGATATTTATTCCTTCTCTTTGGCCTGCAAAATTGCTAGAATTGCTTCCCGTCGGATGACCATGAAATCGGTCGACAAATGAGACGGAGATTTTTTTCGTGCCATGAGTGAAAAGCCTGTTGGTTCTGTCCTTGTAGTGGGAGGTGGAATCGCCGGTATGCAGGCGGCCCTGGATCTTGCCGACTCAGGGTTCCTGGTGCACCTTGTTGAGAAATCATCCGCCATTGGCGGCATGATGAGTGAACTGGACAAGACCTTTCCCACCAATGATTGTGCCATGTGAATCATCTCACCGAAACTGGTCGAGGTCGGCCGGAGTTCCAACATAAACCTTATTACCTGCGGCGAAGTAGAAGGAGTAGAAGGCTCTCCGGGTCATTTCAAGGTCTCCATAAAGAAGAGGCCCAGGTACATAGACGAGACCAAGTGTACCGCATGCGGTGACTGCGTGGAAGTATGCCCGGTTTCCCTTCCCAGTGAGTATGACCAGAACATGGTCACGAGAAAGGCCATCTACAAGAGGTATGCCCAGGCCATTCCAGGGGCATTTGCCGTTACCAAGCGGGGGAAGGCCCCCTGCAAGGTGGCTTGCCCGGCCCACATCAGCGTGCAGGGATACATTGCCCTCGTGGCGGCAGGAAAATACAAGGAAGCCCTTAAGCTTATCAAGCAGGAGAACCCCCTGCCTGCCATATGCGGCCGGGTCTGCCATCATCCCTGCGAGTCCATTTGCACCAGGGGAGAAGTGGATGAACCTGTGGCCATAGATTTTATCAAGCGCTTCGTGGCTGACCTGGACCTCAAGTCCCGGACAAGGTACATCCCCGAAATAGAAGAGAAGAGAGAAGAGAAGGTTGCCATCATTGGAGCGGGGCCCGCGGGATTGTCCTGCGCCTATTACCTTGCCATAAATGGATACAAGGTTACGATATATGAGAAATTGCCTGTGCCGGGGGGGATGCTTTCCGTGGGTATCCCCGAGTACAGGCTCCCGAGAGACATCATAGAGGCCGAGATCCAGGTGATAAGAGACATGGGCGTGATGATAAGTACAGGGGTCGAGGTCGGCAAGGACATCTCCATCGGTCGACTGAGACAGGAGGGATTCAAGGCGATCTTCCTGGGGATCGGGGCGCAGGAATGCAAGCGGCTTGGTATAGAAGGTGAGGATTTCGAAGGTTGTTACCCTGGGGTGGATTTTCTCAGGGATGTAAATCTGGGCAGGAAGGTACCCCTTGGGAATCGAGTCGCAGTGATTGGCGGCGGAAACGTTGCCATGGACTCTGTGAGGACTGCGATAAGGCTCGGGGCAAATGAGGCCTTTGTGCTTTACAGGCGAAGTTTTGAAGAGATGCCCGCCAACGAGGAAGAGATAGAGGAGTGCCAAGAAGAGGGAATAGAGATACACACGCTCACCAGTCCCAGGAGGATTATCGGGGAGAACGGAAGGGTGAAGGCCATAGAATGTCTCAAGATGGAGCTCGGTGCCCCTGATGAGAGCGGCCGGCGCCGTCCTATCCCCATCGATGGTTCGGAGTTTCTCATGGAAGTGGACAATGTCATACCGGCCATAGGCCAGGAATCGGACTGGGCATGCCTGGGGCCGGAGTGTGCTTGCAGCCTGACAGAGTGGGGCACAATGAAGGTAGATCCCCTGACCCTTCAGACAGACGACCCTGATATCTTTGCCGGTGGCGACGCCGTGACAGGCCCAAGGACCGTGATCGAGGCCATCGAGGCAGGGAAGCAGGCTGCCATATCAATAGACAGGTTCATCAGGGGAGTCGATCTCAGGGAAGGCCGGGAACGAACATGGGAAGAGGCAACGGGTATACCACGGGAAGGTTTCGAACCTGCTCCCCGTGCGCGAATGCCGCGACTGAAGCCCGGGGACAGGGTCAGGAATTTCAACGAGGTCCAACTGGGCTTTACAGAAGAACAGGTGCTTTCAGAGGCAAGGCGATGCCTTGGCTGCGGCATCTGTTCCGAGTGCTACCAATGCGTGGATGTCTGCGGTACCAAGGCAGTTACCATGGAGACCCATGATCAAAAGGAGGAAACCCTTGAGTTGGAAGTGGGCGCCATTATTTTATCAGAAGGCCTCAAGACGTTCGACCCTTCAGGATACAAGGCCTACGCCTATTCCGGGCACCCTAACATCGTAACATCCATGGAATTTGAGAGGATCCTCTCGGCCTCAGGCCCCACCGCGGGGCATTTGGTCAGGCCATCCGACAATAAGGTTCCCAGAAAGATTGCATGGATACAGTG
>JAFDIC010000439.1 GCA_019308525.1 Deltaproteobacteria bacterium | reverse complement strand
GGCGAGTATTGAAAGCCCTCCCATTTTGACTCTTTCGGTTCCCACCCGGCAACCAGGCTCCCCTGGTCTTGTGGCTCCCTTATGGAGATCTGGACCAGGAGGTTGGTGAGCCAGGTCTTCAACCGATCCTTAGGCCTGACCCTTCCAAACCTGTACAAGAGATACCCCCTTGACGATATGAGGTCTATCTTTCCAACCAGCCTGAAACCAGAAATCTCCAGGTCCACATCCATGGTTTGGAGCCTCCTGTCCCCGAGGCAGGGGGCAAGCCTCTCATAGAATGCCTCCACACTGTGCTCCAGGTTTTCATACACACATTCTCCCACCCTCCCTGGAGGGAGCCTCCCGGCTGCCCTGGCCAACTGGAAGAAACCCCCCAAGTCCCTGCCGCCGATTCTTCTCCCGAGCATCTCCTCTCCGAGGAGATACCGTTCCAGCCGGTCGATCTCGAAGGGCTCCCTTTCCTCCAGCAACGGCCTTTCCTCTTCCAGGAATATGCCCAGCCTCCTGTTGAGAAGAAACTTGGAGGGGTTGTGGAAAAATCTGAAGAAATCTTCCACATCCACCATGTCCCTCTCCTCCCCCGGGTCTTTAAGGAGTGTTTCGATAAAGGGGCTCGGATCCTTGCGCTCGGTCAGGAGCTTTCTTGCGGCCTGGCAGTTTACCTCTGAATAGCTTAGATATTTTTCCCCTCGGCCCTCCTCAAAATATTCCGGGTTAAAGGGCTGGATTCGATGCCTGGTCAAGACACGCTCCATGATGTCTTCACCTTCTACTTGGAAGCCCTGCTCTATGTAATCCATCAATTCGCTGACCAGGACCGACGGGGGCATCTCGCTGTTGTCCTTGATACTCTGCCCCACGTAACTGACATAGAACCTTTCCCTTGCGGACAGGAGGGCCTCCAGGAACAGGTACCGGTCGTCGAGACGCCTCGAGCGGTCTCCCGGCTTGGGGTGCTGGGCCACAAGGTCAAAGCTCAAGTTACGTGATTCCCGGGGATAGGCATCACCGTTCATGCCCAGGAGGCAAATCACCTTGAAAGGAATGCTCCGCATGGGCAGCATGGCACAAAAGGTCACTCCACCTGACATGAAACCAAATCCAAGGCCCCTTCTTTCCATGGAATTGTCCAGGTGCCACCTTATGGCCTTGATGTCTATTTCCCCGTCAAAGACCGAGGAACCCATATCACCTATCGCTTGGAGATCATTTATCACAGCCCTTAAGGCGTTGACATCTCTTTCTGTTTCCTCGTCGGGCATGAAGAATTCATCAAGGATCCTTGACAAGACACCTGCCCAATCCTTGAGGCCCCTCTTTTCCCTCAGGGAAAGGCTCTCAGCAAAAAGCCTTTCCACGAACTCCAGGAGGCCCCCGAGCACCTGGGCCTCGGATCCTTCGATGTTGTCATAGGGCAATATGCCTGAAAAGAGTCTCTCACCTCCACCCGGCATGGCATATCCCAGCAGGAGCCTTTCAATGCCCTCGGCCCAGGTATTGTTCCTGAAGCGGGGCAGACCCTCCCTCTCACGGGTCTTCTCATCAATGCCCCACCTGATCCCTGTCTCGGTCAACCATTTCCTGATCAATTCCAGGTGGGATTCCTTGAGGCCGAACTTTCTCAGCACGGGCCTGGATTCCAATATGGCCATGACCTGGGATACGCCCACCCTGCTGTCCGAAAGATCCAGGATCCTCATGAACGGCTCCATGATTTCACTCTCATTCCTGATGTTCCTGTCCGCAATAGTGTAAGGTATCCTACAGACCTCCTGTTCCGGGACGTCAAAAACAGCCTGGATATAGGGGGTATAGACCTCTATGTCAGGGGTCATGACAAGGATGTCCTTGGGCTCCAGGCCCGGGTTCCTTTCGAACATGAAAAGAATTTGATCGTAAAGGACTTCAACCTCCCTCATGGGGCTATGGCACGAGTGTATCCTGATTGTGTCATCATCCCTTGAAACGAGCCTCTTTGCGTTCTGCAATCTTCCGGGATTTCTCAAGTTCAGAATGTCAGATTGGATACAGGAAAGCAGGTCCCTGTTGCCTGGATCTTCAAAGGCCTCGATTTCCTCCACGTCCAGGTCGGAGAACAGGTTCAGGAAATCCCTTCCCAGCCTTCCCATGGACGCAAGGAGGCTATTCCCCTTTTCCAGGTGGAATTTCTCCCTTCTTGAAGGGGTAAGGGCATCATGCTTCGCTATTTTTCTCATCTCCCAGTCTGTCAGTATATCACCCCAGTATTCTTTACAGGGGTTCATGAGAAACACGTTTACCCGGGTAACCCGGCATATGCTTGAGAGCACTTGCACGTGAAAACGGGGGAGTGAAGAGATCCCGAAGATGGACACCCTCTCAGGCAGGTCCTTTATCCGATCAGGGGAACGTTCAACAGCCTGGAAGAAAAGCCTTGCGAGGGCCGCCCGGTGAATTGAATCTCCCTCTCTTGCCAATTCCCTCCAGAGCACCGCCTGCCAGTGATCTTCTTCACCCCTTTCCCACCTGAAGACCATCTCCGGTCTATACAGGAGATATTGGTCGAAGGTGTCCGCTATCCGCTCGGAGAGCTGGAGGAGCCTCAGATCCCTCTCTTTTCCCTGCACGTACTGCCTGATGCCTTCGAACCCCCGGCCTTGCATCAGCCTCGGGAGGCAGGACATTATCCTCCACGCCATGATCCCGGGCTCAAAGGCCGACGCGTCCCTGGAATCTGGAATGACCTGCCTGAAAATCCGTCCCACGAACCTGTTTGGAAAAGGGAAATCATAGTTTGCGCAGACACCATGGCGCCTGGCCAGTTCCATCGAGATCCACCTCGCCATGCCCTGGCTCTGGACCACTATGATCTCCCTGTCAAAGGGAGACTTGAGCGGGGTCCTGAGGGTCTCTGCCAGGGCCTCTGCCAGTATCTCCAACCTGTTGCTCGTGTAAAGATGAATGGGTGCCATCTTCACCCTGCCCTGTTGAAAAAAATGCGGGAAATCTCAGAATGCCACGTGTTCAGGGTCCATTATTATAGAGGATGTTATCTATTATCAAGACAGAAAAAATCCAGCTTAATGTGTTGATAATCTCCCTGTATCAATGTAGAAATAACCTCTGCTTTATTCTGTGGTTTTAGGGGTTTTTGGAAATGCTTAACCGTTGGAAAGGACCGGGGGGCTACCGCCATGTCCTGAACGTCAGTCTGCCGCTTGTGGTCAGCATGGGGTCCCTTACGCTGATGCTCTTCAC
>JAFDIC010000438.1 GCA_019308525.1 Deltaproteobacteria bacterium | reverse complement strand
CAACTTAGAAAGGAGGGATCCCTATGAAGAGGTCAAAAGTCGTGATCCTGTCAACCATCATCCTTGGGCTCGCCTTGACTCTATTTTGGGGCGGACCCACGCTTGGAGCCACCAAGGTACTCAAACTCGGCAATACCGTGCCCATGAAGACCAAGGAAGGGATACAGATCACGAAATGGCTTGAACTCCTTGCCGAGAGACTCAACAACTCGGGTGGACTTATGGTGAAGGGCGAGAGGTACAAGGTCCAGATCATATCCTATGACGACGAGTACAGCGCAGACACGGGACGTGCAGCGGCAGAGAGGTTGATATACCAGGACAAGGTCAAGCATATCATATGCCAGTGGGGCTCGGCGCCGATCGTCGCGACCCTGAGGGTGGCTGAGACAAACAAGGTCCTTCAGATAGGTAACGGAATGACCGAGAAGACAATGGAACCCCAGTGGCACTACTACTTTCGGTCTCCTTCCCTCTTTTGGCTGGCAGGCCAGCAGGTGGTATTCCTGGAGGAATTCAAAAGAAGGGGATTACCCATGACGGTCGTCCAGATCAATCCGGATGATATTACAGGCCGGGGAGCCACAAAGAAAAACAGCAGGGTTTACAAGAACCTGGGCGTCAAGATCCTGGACAACCTGTTCTGGAAAAGGGGTACGAGTGATTACACGCCCTTTGCCACGAAGATAAAGTCGATAAACCCCGGGTTTGTAGACACGGGCACAACCCCGGGCGGCGCACCAACGCTGCTCTTGGCCAAGGCCCTGTACGACGTGGGTTACAAGGGCGGGATAATATTCAACAACATGGCCGACGCCTACCGGGAGATCCTGGACAAGGTCGGCCCCGATGCTATTGAGGGTGCCGTGGGCGGCTTCAAAGACCCGAGGGATTATCGAACGGAAAAATGGGTCCTGGACCTGTGTGATGCCTATGAAAAGAAATACGGGGTCTGGGAAACAGATGCGACAAACTGGATAGCCGGATGGTTTATACTGATGCAGGCGATAAAGAAGGCGGACAGCCTGGATGTGGACGATCTTGCAAAGGCCCTGGACGGCATGGAGTATTCCACGATTTACAGCAGAGGAAGGTTCGTAGCCCGGCCGGACAGGAAGAATTCAAGGACGTGCGATTCGGTGAATGAGCAGTTCCCTGGAATAATCAGGAACGGGAACTTCGTGATACTGAAAAAGGTCAGCATAGATGAGAATTACAGAATGACCCTTAAGGCCTATGGGCTGGAGAAGGTTTATGGCGTGAAATAATGGTGTCGCCAGGAGGAACTTTGCCCTGCGATTTCTCTCACGAGATCATCGCAGGGCATTCGTCGATCCGTTGCTGTGATACCAGGCCCTGAGGAGGGAGCGACGGCTCTTTCCGCAGATCATAGGGGCGAGGTGGAAAATGAATCTCTCATTATTTTTCCAGTGCCTTGTGAACGGAATTGCCATTGGCGGGATTTATGCCGAGGTGGTCGCTGGATTCACCCTTGTCCTGGGGACCATGAAAATATTCAACTTCGCACAGGGTGAGTTCTACATGCTGGGGGCCTTTGTCACCTTTGGGGTCTGCGAGGTACTCAACCTGAACTATGCCCTCGGCATCGTGGCTTCCCTGTTAACGATGGGCCTGCTGGGTGTCATACTCTACCGGTTCGTCATCAGATACACCTATGGAGGTTTTTTCCATACTGTGCTGGCCACCATTGCCTTTGCGACAATTGTGAGGCAAACTGCCGTGATAACCTTTGGCAAGACAGACAGATTCATGTACTCGGTTGTCAAGGGGCGGCTGGAGGTTGGGAAGATCATTGTAGGAAACGACAAGATTCTGCTGATTTTCATGGGGATTGGGCTTATCGTACTCTTGCACTACTTTATGAAGTTGAAGATCGGAAAGGCCATGCGTGCAGTCACCGAGGACCAGGAAGTTGCCGGATTGCAGGGCATCAACGCCCAGAAGATATTCATGATTACCATGGCACTGGGGTGCGGTCTTGCAGGGATCGCAGGGGCATTGATAGTCCCGGTCCTGGGGGCGACTGCGGACATGGGGCACGGTATCTTCATCAAAATACTCCTTGTCATCATAATTGGTGGAATGGGAAGTATGCCGGGGGCCCTGCTGGCGGCATTTCTCATAGGGCTCATTGAAAGTTTTGGGTACCAGCTGGTGGGAAGCTATAACGAGCTGCTGCTCTTGTTTTGTATGCTACCCCTTCTATTTTTCAGGCCGGGCGGTCTCCTGGGCAGGCCTCTTGCGCTGCCGGAGTAAAGAGGCGTACACGTGATTAAGCCAGAAAAGAAAGTTTCCTTGCTTGTTGCCCTCATGATAGGGGTGGCTCTCCTGCCATTGGCGGTAGAAAGCAATTACTTCCTCCACCTTTCCATCTACATGGCAATGTACAGTATCCTGGGAATGGGATTCAGCATGATGTGGAAAAACCGCCTTATCTCTTGTGGACAGGCGGGATTCTTTGCAGTGGGAGCATACACGTCTGCCCTGCTGGTGACAAAGACGGGGATGTCGTTTTGGCTCACAATACCCATCTCAGGGATAGCATCAGCCTTCTTTGCGTTCATCATTTTTTCTGCGGCCTTAAGGGGAGGTCCCCTGGTCTTTTTTGGCATGAGCCTGGTCTCAAGTTTTATCGTGATGGAGGTTCTGGGCACCGTGGAGTTCTTCGGCGGATGGGAGGGCATACTTGATATCCCAAGTGCCTCCATCGGAAGCTATTTTTTCTACGGTAAGACATCTAACTACTATCTTGTCATATTCTTGCTTGCAGTTAATATCCTTGTCTTTCATGCCCTCTACAGGTCAAGGATCGGGAGGGCCTGGAATGCGATCGGTTCAAGCGTGCGGCTTGCGGAGGCTCAGGGCATCGATGTGTACAGGTACCGGCTGGCGGCGGCCACGATCGCCTGCTTTTTTGCGGGTGTTGTCGGAGCCTTTTACTCCCAGTACCAAAACCTGCTGGTGCCGAATACTTTCAGCTTTCTTCTTTCCATTTACGTTCAGATGTATGCCCTCCTTGGCGGATTGAATTTCTTTATTGCAGGCCCCATCATAGGAGCGGGGATCATGGTGTTTTTGCCGGAATCCTTAAGGGTGGCGGAGCAATTTCAGCCTATTTTTTTCGCCGTCTTGATCATAATGATAGTGATTTTCTTGCCCGGCGGCATCTTGAGCCTTCCACAAAGAATATGGGCGCTCCGTGGAAAGCTGGGCAAGGAATG
>JAFDIC010000437.1 GCA_019308525.1 Deltaproteobacteria bacterium | reverse complement strand
GAGAATTTTCATGATATTCCTGGGGGCCACCCTGAACGCTGCATTCTGGGCCCTGTGTCTCCTGGCCGCCCTGATGCACGGAGCAGTGATAAGGAGGCTCATAATTTGCAGGCAAGATGACTAACCTATCTCGGCTGAAAAAGGAAATAGAGGAGACGATCGCTAGCTCCAGGGTCCCGGAAGACCCTGATCACGCCCGGAACACCCTGCACTGGGTTTTGAGGCTCAAACCCGACGCCGACGAAACCCTTCAAATAGCCGCACTCGGTCATGATATCGAGCGCGCCTTGAGAGACTCGAATTTCAGGCGGCAGGCCTATTATTCTTACGATTCCTTCAAGGAGGCACACGCAAAAAAAAGCGCGGCAATCCTCAGGGATATGATCCTGAGGCTTGACTTGCCTGATGGCTTTGCAGAGGCTGTCTACCGGCTTGTAGCGAGACACGAGAGGGGCGGCTGCCCGCGTTCCGACATCCTGAGGGACGCGGACAGCCTTTCTTTTTTTGAAGTCAATCTTCCGGCCTATCTTGAGAGGGAAGGCTGGGAAGGCTCGGAGGAGAGATGCAGGTGGGGTTATGAGAGGTTGTCCGCGCCGAGGAGGCGAATCATCGAAATGTTCCGCTATGAAAACCCCGAGGTTACCCGACTTGTAAAAGAGATCCTCAGAGAAAAGGGACATACCATATAAGTGGCCAAGGGCCGGTTTGAGCTCCTTAGATGCCAGGCCGGGAAAGGGCTCCAGATGAGAGGCCCTTCTACGGGAAAAAGCTGGAATATGAAGAATTTTTCAAGACCTTGATTGATTACGGGGCGTGAAAAATGTTAATATCCATGGTCTCGCAAAAAGTCTGATTCCACGCTGCACGCGATCTGGGGAGCAGGCTTCAGGTCGTACGGATCACAGGGGATCCATTTGTTGTGGTCGCCTGGGTTAGTGTAGAAACAGGTAGGTCAAAGGGAAGTGGTTGAATCAATAAATAAGGTAAAGACAGAAGAGGGGCCTCAGGTGAATTCCCTGAAAAGCTCGTTTTGGCAGTTTATTCTTTCCAGTGAAAATGCCTCCCTTGTAATACTTGGTACGATTGTAGGGTTGGCCGGCGGTTTGGGTGCCGTGGGATTTCGCTATGCCATAGCCTTTTTCCAGATCCTCGCCTATGGGTGGAGGGGAGAATTGCTTGACGTTGTCGGACAAATTCCCTGGTATTTGAGAATCCTCCTGCCCGCCCTTGGTGGCCTGATCGTCGGCCCTACGGTATACTTTTTTGCGCGGGAGGCCAAGGGCCATGGCGTCCCAGAAGTCATGGAGGCAGTGGCATTGAGGAGAGGTGTCATAAGGAAACGGGTTGTTTTTGTAAAGACCCTTGTTTCTGCAATATGTATCGGTACCGGAGGATCAGTGGGTCGAGAAGGCCCGATCGTTCAAATTGGATCCGCGGTGGGTTCGACCATCGGCCAATTGCTGAATGTCTCCCTGGACAGGATGAAAATCCTTGTGGGGTGTGGGGCCGCGGCAGGCATCGCCGCTACTTTCAACGCCCCCTTGGCGGGTTCCATGTTTGCCTTTGAGATAGTGCTTGACGAGTTTGCGATTAGCGTCTTTAGCCCCATCATAATCTCAGCAGTCACTGCCACGGCAGTGTCCCGTTATTTTCTGGGGGATGCCCCGGCTTTTATGGTCCCTGCTTACGAGCTGATCAGCGCCTGGGAGCTTCCAATTTATGCTGGCTTAGGGTTTTTTTGTGCCTTTATTGGGGTTAGTTTTACAAGACTTCTTTATGGTTTTGAGGATGCCTTTGACAGCCTGAAGTTTCCTGAATACTTGAAGGCCGTCTTAGGCGGTCTATTGATCGGTACTATGGGTCTTTGGTTGCCTCATATACTGGGAGTGGGATATGGGGCGATTGATATGGCCCTCAAACAGAATCTAGCCTGGGGAATAATGGCTGTGCTTGTCATTTACAAGATTCTTGCCACATCCGTCACCATAGGCTCAGGTGGCTCCGGCGGTATTTTTGCCCCTTCTCTTTTTGTAGGATCCATGCTGGGCGGGTTGTACGGCGTTATTGTCCACTCTATTCTTCCCGCTGTGACTGCCACCCATGGTGCTTATAGCATTGTGGGTATGGGAGGGGTAGTATCTGCAACCACTCACGGACCATTGAGTGCGATACTCATCCTTTTCGAAATGACGGGCGACTACAAGATAATCCTTCCATTGATGATCACTTGCATCATAAGTTGCACGATGGCACGCTGGCTTCTTCCAGATTCCATATACACCCTCAAGTTATCGAGGAGAGGAGTAAATGTGAGGGCCGGAAAGGACATAGCGATTCTCTCCTCCATCCCCGTCGAAGAGGTTATGAATCCTCACGTTGAGACTGTTCCTGAAGGCCTAAACCTAAAGGCGTTGACAGAGAAGATATCCATGAGCAAGTTCAATACCTTCCCCGTGATCAATGATAAAGGTCAGTTGGTGGGCATCCTTTCATATGCAGATTACCGTGAAGCCTTTCTCGACAAGAACTTGAACAACTTGGTTGTGGCAAAAGACCTGGCAACCAGAAAGGTGGTAACCGTAAAAGCTGATGCGAGTCTCTACGAGGCATTACAAAGAATAACCACCGGTGACTTCTCCCTGCTCCCTGTCGTGTCAGCGGAAGATGATTCAAGGCTGGTAGGGGTCATAACACGAAGAGATATTATGAATGCCTATAATACGGCAATCGTAAAAAAATCCCTTCTAAAGGAATAGAGAATCCAGGACCACTCCTGGATTCTTTACTTCTGTTGCAAATTGTTTCCCCAGCCCACCCCCTATTGCTCAGGTCCTGACTTCCTGGAGCATGAATACAGAGTAAGAGATGACGAAGCAGATCAGGGTGATCGCTATCAGTGCCAGCAAGTGGGGGTATACCACGTAGATGCTCTGCCCCAGGGAGAGGGGGTTCTGAAAGCGCGAGGCCGATAGCTGCTCCATGGGCCCCATGAGGATGATCTCGCTCGTGGTCTTGCGCGTGGGGTCTATGATGGTCCTCGTTGCATCCGAATAGAGGACCATGGGCGAAAGGAGGGCTATTTTCTCCTTCAGCTTGAGATTCCTTATGATGTCCTCTGTTTTTGATCCACTGGTATGAAGGTATCTGCCAGTACGCTTGCCCCCAGGGAGACGAAGAAGGAGAGGAAGATCCACAGGGCCACCGAGGCCAGTGCGGAGGTGGCTATGCTCCTGAAGAAGATGGAGAACAGTATGGACACACCCAGCCAGAAGGATATATAGAATATGCTGATGATCACGTAGATGATCAGGCGCCATATCTCCTCTATGCCGGGCACCACCCCCAGGAGCATGAGCCCGAAGCCTGTTATCACCAGCACGATGGCAACGAGCATGATGGTGATGGTGGCCACACCGGCCAGGAACTTGCCGTTTATGACCGCATCACGGTATATGGGCTGGGTGAGCAGTTTTATCAGGGTGCCGTGGGCCCTTTCCCTGTTTATGGTATCAAAACCCAGCACCAGGCCTATCAGGGGGCCGAAGAAGGCAACGAACTGCACCATGGAGAAAAGCGCCCCGGGGGTGGTGAAGAGCATGAGAAAGACGAACTTGGGCTTTGTTATCCCCTCCAGGCTCTCCCTGAGGTGGATTCCCGCCATATAGCTGGTGATAAAGCTGACCATGGCGATGAGGGCGAACAGTATCACGAAGCGG
>JAFDIC010000436.1 GCA_019308525.1 Deltaproteobacteria bacterium | reverse complement strand
TGTCGCCTCCTGGGCCGTGCCCTGAAGGGGAGGGGTATCCAGAGACTGTACACCAGCCCGATCGAACGAGCCGTCCGAACCGCTCAGATTCTAATGGAGTTTCTGGGAGTCACGCCCGTTCGGGAAGCCGAGTTGAGGGAGATGGGACTCGGGCCATGGGAAGGATTGTCAGAGGGCCGGGTGAAAATCGACTACCCTGAGGAGTGGAGAATCTGGAACCAGTCTCCTGCGGCCTTGAGGTTGGACAACAGGGAGCCTTTGGAAACGGTCCAAGAGAGGATACTTTCGCTGGTCCGAAGATGGTGCGATATCCATAGGGGAGAGATCCTGGCCGCCGTCTCCCATGTGGCCCTGATCCGTTGCATGCTGCTCTACAGCATGGGAAGGTCGCTCAACGAATACAGGAGCCTTCACATTCCTAACTCGACGGCATTTTTCTTCGAGGCCCACGTAGGAACATCGGATGGTGCTTTGAAACTCGAATTGGGCGAAATAGTTCGCCCCGATCGGGCCGCTTTGGCTTGATCGTCTTTAACTGAGGCAAGGGTGCCGATATTGCGACTATGATCCGTTTCCTCCCACACAATACGTAATGATTCGAAAAGCCCTTTCTATATCCTGCCTGCTGATTCTGTTTCTTCTCTTTTTCATCTCTGCATTTTCTTATCCCTATTTGAACTGGACTGAGGTACTGCTGTTGTTGGTCCTCATTTGCCTCTACGGAGGCCTACGACTATTCGCCGGGGATCGCTCTGCTGTTCACAATAGTTTTTCGATTCTAATCGTGGTCTTTCTTTTGAGCCAGTTTGTGATCAATAACTTTTGTCCGGAGAGCCCCGGCTGGTGGTTCTTGTCGATTCCCGGGCTGATCACCCTGATGACGGGTTTTCTGGGACTTATGGCTCTGATTTCATACAGAAGGGCGAGGCCCGGCGGTCGAATAATTGACCTTCCCGATCAGACCTTTTCCGATTCAATAGTCAAGATCCTTCCAGGGATTGTAGTGGTGGGAACAGCGGTGTTTCTAGTTTTTCTTCTGAATATTGACGAGATCTCTCCGAGATGGAAATCCGCGCCTGACTATTCCATGTATCTGATAGTAGCTTTGGGTTTCGTCCTGTTTTTTTCGCTTGACTTTCTTCTTGAGAATGCTCCTTTCAGACAGGTACGGAGATACCTGAATCTCGCTGCTGTAGGGGTCGCCTCCTTGCTGGCTTTCATAGGAGGCACGAAGGCGTACAAGGTCTATGTTCTCTATGACAGTCTCACCGGTTCCAGGGCTCAGACGGCAGGGAAAGATAAGAAGTTGGAGGCAAAATGGCGGGAGATCATGGAGCTGAATAGGATTCCCGAAATAGGGTGGATAAGTATGAGGGCCGTGATTGAGCTTGGGAGAGCCATGAGGGACCAAGGTAATTTTCTTCAGGCCTCTCGGTACTACAAGGAGGCTTTGGCTTCAGATGCTTTCAACTTCGAGGCGAACCTCGGGCTGGCTGAAACAGCCTTTGCACAGGGCAAATGGCGGCAGGCCTGGGTGGCCTACGAGAGGGTAATACGTCTGAGACGCGGGGAGCGTCGATTCTACCCGCTCTATCTCCATGCGTGCGTCAAAGATGGAAGTGTCGATAAGGCGTTGGAGTTCATCACCAGGGTGAGAGAACCTTCCCCGCTGCCTCTGTATGCACCGGAGGATTACCTGGCCGTTGGAGATGCCTTTTTCAAGGCCGGGAGGCTCGGTGAGGCCATTGGATATCTTCAGAAGTCGACGGAATTGACTCCGGGCAGTTACACCGCGTCTTTGCTGCTGGGCAGGGCCTATCTCGAATCCGGGCAGTACATCGTTGCCTGTGAATTCCTTGAAAGGGCGCTACGGCTGAATCCCACGGCCGTCGAGGCGTACTACTATCTCGGAGTAGGGTACGAGAGAAGTGACCAGAAGGAAAAGGCTTGCACGATCTTTGAGAGGCTGGTTTCAATGGATCCCAGGTATATGAAGGGGCTGTCTCGTCTGCAAAGGCTGTACAGCGAGATGGGCCGGAAGGACAAAGCCGCGAAGGTGGCCGATCTCATCGAGGACGCGGTGACCAGGGTTGTAGAAAGGACCGATTGGAAGGGGAGGGCTGGAGAACACACTTATCGCAACGGAGATATGTACTGGACGGGAACGGTTTCAGCCCCGGTCCTCCTGAAGGAGGGCAAGGTCAAGTTCATCCTTCAGGCAAAAGGTTCTCCGGCAAAGGGCATCTGGCCTCATATGGTGGTGAGGCTCGATGACGAGATCATAGGCGAGGTCTATGTGACATCGGAAGAATTGAGGAATTACGAGTTCGAGAAAGCTATCCCCCCGGGCAATTACCATCTGCGTGTTTCCTTCTTGAATGACGGGGGCGGGCTGGACAAAAGCGGGAGGAAAGAGGACAGGAACCTTTTTGTGAGGAAGTGCTTGATTGTCTATGAAGATTAGTGAAGGGGCAGACCATGGTAACGTGATATCCCGCAGGGATTGGGGTTATATTTGCGTTCTCTTGGGGATCGGTTTCCTTACCAGGGTCCTCTTTTTTTCCCAGATCTACCTTATCTCCATTGACGGGGCGTTCCAATACATCCCTGTGGCGAAGTTGTTTGCCTGGGGGCAGTACAGGGAAGCTTTGGGCCAACTTCAACTGCCCCTCTTTCCGTACTTGATCGCCCTGGTATCCAAGGTGGCGGGCAACTTCGAACTTTCCGGGCAGATGATTTCGCTCTTTGCCAGTGTGCTGGCAGTTATCCCTCTTTTTGTCCTGGGAAAATTCGTCTTCGGGGAAGCCCCGGCCTTCTGGGCCAGTATCTTTTACCTCTTCAACCCGGATATGCTTCAGCGGTCGGTGGACGTGTTGAAGGAGGGGTTGCTGATCCTTCTGTTGTTTTGCGGCGTTCTTCTCTTCTACCTGTTCTTGACGCGGAAGAGGATCCTCTTGTTGGTGGGCTCCATGATTGTCACCCTCCTGGCTTCACTGACGCGGGTTGCATCCCTGATGTTGATCCCGGTATTCATTTTCTGGGTCTTCTTTCTCAGGAGGAGCCCTTTTGATGTGAGCCTTTCCAAGAGGCTGGGCTATATTGTTGTGATCATCGCCCTTTGCGCGGCCATCGTCGTGCCGCTGATGATGAATGCCAGGGCGGTTACAGGGAAGTGGGATATCGGCAAAAAGAGGATAACGGCAAGGGATCTGATCGAGTCCATCTTTTTTGATAAGACCGTGAACCTGGGCGG
>JAFDIC010000435.1 GCA_019308525.1 Deltaproteobacteria bacterium | reverse complement strand
TCATGCCGCTTCGTATGAGAAACGCGGGACTCAGGACATCTGTAAGGATCGTTCCGGTACTTTGTTGCACAAAACCCGTAGCGTCCTTCTGGCTCCCCGCATGGATTCCAAGGCTTGATGCCACCCCGGAGCCCAATGCCGTCAGGGCCAAGACCTCTTGTTTCTCCTCTCCTTCAAGGGTGACTGTAGTAAGTCCATCGCTGAAGGATGGCTCGTAGTAGGCCGTGCCTGTTTCGTAATAAACACCATAGAGATAACTTTCTCCCCCATATCCACAGATATCACTGCTGGGCACAAAGGAGGCAGCAAAAACTATGCCGGCCAGTAGGGAAGGCTTTGTCAGTATCCTTTCCTTTTCAATTGTCAGGGACTTGATCCAGCCATCCTTGGTCCGTGCCGTATCCAAGAGGTGAGACCAGCTTCCAATGCTGGTGCCGTTCAGATAGATCTGGCCATCTGTCGTGACCGTGTAATCATCTGAATTGAGCAGGTCTGATATCTGTAATTCAAGAGAATCATCATAATTATGGTAATAGTCGTCTCCGTAAAGGCCTGATGGAGAATGGTCCTTGTTGAAGAAGGGATCCTTGACGCCGAAGAGATACTGGATGTCGGCATCGGTCTTATCGTCGTTATTCATGTATCGGCCGGTTCCACCAAATACCCACACGTTCCCTAACCCGTCACGGCTTACTGCAACGGAGGCGGTGATCGGTCTCGTGGCATCAAAGAGGGGTGAAAGCCTCCAGGGATTTGTCGTGTCCAGCGGATTGTCGGAATAGTTTCCGATATCGGATGCGTCATAATTGCCGTACCCATCAGCCAAGGGGATGGTGACTTTATATAGTTTCCCCTTCCAGCTGCCTTGCATATAGGCCTCACCAAAATAAACGGCGTCAACGCTGTAGTTCAGGTCTTTGTCTATGGACACGGGTGAGTTCAGAAAAGCATTACTCTCGCCGGTCTCAAAGAGCCAGTCGTTGGACCCGGATCTGTAAGGATTCCCTGTCTTCAAATCAACCACAAAAATGTGCCCCTTCTTGGTACTCGTTCCGTCAAAATCCGTGGGGCCCGACCCAAAGACCGCGAACCATTTTCCTTTCACTTTGACCACTGCCGGAAATGATGTGGTCAATTCCAGATCCGTGTACGTCCTTTCCCAAAGGAGTTTAGGGCTCCTCGGTTCCGTGATGTCGAGCAAGGCATAGGTGGGATAGAAATACCTGTCGTCGGCAGGATCCGTGATATCACCATCACCGTTGAAATCATCCGTGACCTGGATGTGCTTGCCTCCGAAATTCAGGCCGAGCAGGAGAAATGTGCCCCAATTATCCTCTGCATCACTATCTGCGTAATGGGTATCGTCGGGCAGGATCTTGGCATCAAATATTTTGGGTTTCTGGTCCACGTAGTAAACATGGGTATAATCGGGGGATGGCAGCCATTTGAGATGCGGCAGGAGACTCTGGGGAATATAGGCCCATAGCTCATCACCGATCCGTTCGCCGGACGGCGCGCCAGAGGGTTTTTGATATTGCTTGTTGACCTGGTCATATTGCCAGGAGGTAAATGCATGCAGCATGCCGTCATTGGCCCCCACATAGACGACGGTTTCCCTGTCTTTGAAGGCCTTGTAATAGGCCTGGTAGGATTCGTCACTATAGATGATGTGATAATTCTCCGGGGGCCTTGATACCGAAACAGGCGTTGAATGGACTATGTCCCCTAGTTTCCAGACGTTGTAATCCGGTGTTCTGGTTCTTAATCCTGGAATATCTATCCCCCTTATATACTCAATCACATTGAAAGCACGCTCATCATGACTCGACCCCAGGTAACTCCAAGCCGTATCATCTCTGACACCCAGGTAGGGTTTTATGGAACTCAAGGCATCCGCGTGAAACCTGATCACTTCGCCGCTTATATCAAAGGGATCACCGGTGCTGTCATCCACCAGGCCATCGTTGTCTTTGTCGATGTAAGTGAAGATTTTCCTGTCGTTTGCATCCCTTTCTGAGAGTAACGACCCCGCCTCCCACAGGGGATATATTTCGTCCAGGCCTATGATCACATAGTTATCATCACTCTCTATATCCGGATAGGGGTTGCTCGCGCTCACGCTAAACTTCTTCACCTTGACATCACCGCTGCCCTCGTCCATAAAATAGACGAGTACATTGTCCACTGTAACATCCAGTGCCATGTCCTGGTCCGTATCCTCCCGCAGGTATCCATAGGGATCCACCCAGAGAGACTGAAGATACCCGAACCAACGATATTCCTTAAGGTTCTTTGTTATCAGGGGACGATAGTATGCCTGAACCAGGTTCCCCTCCCCTTCTCCACTGGTGGCCAACACGGAAACAGCCGTACCCGAAGCGGCCCGCTCCAGGATATCGTTCACGGCCTTGAGAATCTTGGCCTCCAACTGATAGCCGTTATCAGCCCTGTAGTATGTATCCGGGTCACCGTCACCGTTTGCATCCCATTCTTCCGTCAGATCGGGACCCGTCGTCCCGTTCTTCTCGACGTAACCGCCGTTCCTCGCCGCGTCTCTCAGCAGTCGCTCTGCGTTGGGATCGTCTCCGAAGGCATAGATGGTATACAGGATGAGGTTCTGATCACCGTCTAAGTCAGGGCGAAGGTCGTTGATACGGGCATAGAGGGCGATATCATCCAGATAGTCTGACCCATGGTCAGGAAAGCTCCCCGGGTCATTACCATCCCCGTCATAATCCTTGAGGGCGTCGGGAATCATCATATCCATGGTTGACATACCGTCTGTCAACAGAAGGACAAAGCTCTTTGCGCAGTGGATAAACTGCGTCCCATCATAGTAGGGATCATCTCCCAAATTCTCATTGGGTACGACATTATTGGGATAGTGAAGGCCGTCTTGAACATCTTCCTGCTTGAAATACTGCGTAGCCACGTAATAGGTCTCGGCCAGGGGCGTCCAGGTGTCGCATGCCGTGTTCTGAAGATCCGTGATCAGTGACGGCATGTTTGTGCCGATGGTGCTTGCGATGTAACCTCCGCTCTCACCTTTGCCCGTACCATAGTTGAAGAACATGTTCCCCCATCTGGCTTTGTCCCCGATCTTCTGCAAGATGCCTGCAAGATTGCCGTCCACAAAGTTGTAGGCCTCGTCGGGGTATTTGTTCATATCCTTGTCGACCCTGATCACATAGGTGTTACCATCCACGTAGAAATTACCACCATCAACGAGATAATACTTCTCTGCCGTATCGTC
>JAFDIC010000434.1 GCA_019308525.1 Deltaproteobacteria bacterium | reverse complement strand
GACAGAGTCCTTCAAATCCTGGAAGCCGTAGGGGCGAGCCGAGAGGGAAAGACCCATAGGGAGTTGGCTTCCAGCCTCAGGATACCAAAAAGCAGCCTGTCATTACTCTTGTCTAACCTTTCTGATCGCGAGTATCTGTCCCTACACAGTACGAATAGACGATATGTTCTTGGTCCACAAGTGCTGGCACTCGCGAGTGGTTATCTTTCAGGTCTTGATATTGTTCGCCTTGGCCAGCCCATCCTGAAGAAGATAACAAGGGCGATTGATGAATCTGCGGAGATTGCCATCAAGACCGGGGAAGAAATAATGGTTATCTCCAAGGAGGATTGTGCTAGGCCTCTTGCTAGGATGATACAGATAGGGGAACGTGCCCCGATGTATGCTACGGCCGGCGGGAAGGCCATTCTGGCTTACCTCCCCGAAGAAGAAATTGACCGATATTTTTCTTCTGTCCAATTGAGGGCTGTAACAAGGGCCACTATCACGGACAAAAAGCAGCTTTGGGCCCAATTTAGATCAATCCGGTCAGGTGCCGTCGCCCGGTCAAACGAAGAACTTTATGAAGGGGTTACGGCGGTGGCCTGCCCTGTATTTGACTTTCACGGACGTGTGGTTGCTTCCATAGTCATTCCCAGCTTAACCCTTCGCATTAATACTCAAAAGAAAAAGAGGATTGAAAACCTACTTCGTATTGCATCCATGGAACTCTCTCGACTGCTCGGTTTCAACACAAGGCCGAGTTCAGTGGGGGTCTGACAGTAATAGGTACGTTGCTAACCAACAAAGAGCCCGTTTCATATCAATAAAGTCTTATGGTGTCAGGCTTGGGAGACCGCCTGTTTTCCAATTAATCAACTTTCATAGCGATGTCGCGTCGTCTGGCATCAAGATTAGTCATGCAAGGGGAGGAACGGCGTTTTTCTAACCACAAAATCGAAAAGGAGGGGATAGAAATGGGAAGCAGGGCTTTATTACTAAAGGCAGGTATCTGTGCCGGTATTTTGTTGTTTGTGCTGGGCCTCGGGAGCTATACCCGGGCTGCGCCCAAGACCATAAAGATTAGCAGTGTCCTTTCCCTCACCGGGAAGATGTCTGCCATGGGCATGCAGATCAAACCCTCGTACGAGATATATGTAGAGAAAGTCAATGCCCAGGGAGGCATATACGTGAAGGAGTACGGCAAGAAAATTCCCATAGAATTGCGGTTTCTGGACGACGAATCCGACGGGTTGAAGACTCAAGCTCAACTGGAGGTGGCAAACTCATGGGGAGCGGTAGCGAATCTTGGAGGACTCGGTTGCGCCTCCTTTGAAATGGGTACACCCATTTGCATGAAAAACAAGATGACATGGATAGGTCCCGGTTGTGGCGGATGGATGCCCCATCAGTTAGGCAACAAGTGGCTCTTCTCAATATTCATGAAGACGCCTTTCTTTTCACCGATGGTTTTTGACATGATCCTTGAACAGCCAGAACCAAGACCCAGGAAAGTAGCAATATTCGAGATCAATGAGTTGGATGCTAGAGAAGCGGCCATGTATTGGTTGCAGGCGGCAAAGGTAAAAGGGTTCCAAGTGGTCTTTCACAAGAGATACCCTGCAGGGACAAAAGACTTCAGTGCTCTGATTACGGGGGCCAAGATGGCCGGGGCTGAAATCTTGCTTGCCTATCCCATTCCCCCAATGGGCCCTGCCATAATAAAACAGATGAAAGAGCTCGATTTCAACCCTAAACTCATTTACTGGGTAAGGGCCCCTGAGGGCGCGAGGTTTGGGCCGTCCCTGGGGAAGCTGGCTGACTATGTGACCCTGCCCTGCGCCTGGAGCCCCAAGCTGAAGTTCCCTGGGAATGATTATTTGAACGCCCAGTACGAGAAGAAGATGGGCAGGCCCTCAGACCTCATCGTGGGGTCAGCCTATACTGCTGCCCAGGTACTGGGAGCGGCTATTGAGAGGGCAGGCACACTGGACAGGACCGCGATTCGTGATGCAGTAAGAGCCACTGACATGATGACAGTGTGCGGGCCTATACGCTTTACTGACCAGGGCTGGGCAAAAGATCGTGTGCTCGTGGTTCTCCAGTGGATGGGCGGTCAGCAAAACATCGTCTATACCAATGAGCATGGGAAAAAATACCAAGACATGATCCCGGTAAGTCCATTGAAGTGGCAACCAAAATGGTCTGAGAGATAGAGCAAGATTGCCCGAGGCCGCTCTTCATTAATTGGAGCGGCCATTATTTCTCTTTAACAGGCCACATTATTACGCATTTCCCTCGACCAATGGGTGGCATTAGGTGGTCAGTTTGAAAAGACAAAACATGCTTGAACTTAAAGACATCAATGTATATCACGGAGATATCCGGGCACTTTGGGATGTTTCTCTCATAGTCGAAGAAGCCGAACTGGTGTCACTCATTGGTGCCAACGGTGCGGGAAAGAGCACTATCGTTGAGACAATATCTGGCCTGCACACTCCGGTCTCGGGCAGTATTGTTTTTGAGGGAGTACGCCTGGACAAAGAGCCGAGCCACAAGGTGGTAGAATTAGGTGTCTGTCTGATACCTGAAGAAAAAGGCATCTTTCCCGGTATGAGCGTCCTTGAGAACTTAGAGTTGGGAGCCTTCACCGCCAGAAGTCGGAGAGTGCGAGAACAAACCCTTCAATCAGTTTATGAACTGTTTCCCGTCCTGAAATCTAGGAGAAAGCAGGCGGCCGGAACACTAAGTGGGGGGGAGCAACAGATGTTGGCCATAGGCCGGGCCTTGATGAGCCGGCCAAAGCTCCTGATGTGTGATGAGCCTTCCTTGGGGCTGGCTCCGATAATAGTAAGGAGTATTTTCGAAGTCATCGAACAGATAAACAGGACAGGAGTAAGCATCCTCCTGGTGGAGCAAAATGTTAGGGCCGCCTTGGCACTCGCAAAAGAGGCCTACATTATCGAGAATGGACGTGTCGCAGGACATGGGGAGGCTCGAGATCTCTTAGAAGACGAAAGTGTCAGGAATGCCTATCTGGGTACTAGATAAATCTTGGATAGGAGAATGATTACCCAACTTTACGCCCAAACCCTGGTTAATGGTATCAATGTAGGCGCAATGTACGGTTTGATTGCAGTGGGCCTTTCCTTGACATTCGGTGTGATGAAGATTCTAAATGTGGCCCACGGAGAATTCTTGATGCTGGGCGGGTACCTTGCATTTTGGCTTTTCACCTTGATCGGTTTGGATCCATTCCTTTCTCTACCCCTGGT
>JAFDIC010000039.1 GCA_019308525.1 Deltaproteobacteria bacterium | reverse complement strand
GGAAGGCTACGGGGTTCGCAAATCGGCGACAGTCAGATCAACAAACTTTCGACCACCGAGATACGCGGGAAGAGAAGAAAAACATGCTCTTATCAGCAACGGGCGCTTCAAAGCCCTCATTCCCCCCGAATGGACTGAGGTCAGGGAAATTGAGAAGAACATTTACTTGAGATGGGCGAGGAGGCTGGGTTCTGATGTGGGGGACTATGATTATCTCTACCTCACCCACACGGCAAACCATGCCAATTTCGTAAAACCCTTGCTCTTTGTGGAAGAGGGAGATGATATCATACCCTATTCCATTGATCGCAGTGCTCATCTCTGCTCCTGTTGCCTTGAAATCTTCCAGGTACTGGGGCATGACTATCCCAAGAAATTGGTGGCGCCCTGTCCCGGGGCAACCATATTCGCTCGCCTGACCCCGGACGAGTATCTCCTCGTGGAGAGGGCCAAGGATGATGTCTAAGGGGCTCACCCTTTCCGGCGGGTTTCTCGTCGCCCTAGTGGTATTGTCTTTGGTCATCACACTCGCCCAGCGTCCTGCTCCGGTTTATGCAGCCGGGGATTCCATCCCATTTCGGCCCGGCGAAAAGATCCATTTTATAGTTAAATGGGCTTTTATCCCTGCTGCTGAGGCTACTCTCCAGGTCCTGCCGATGACGCGAGTGAACAGAACCCCATCTTATCATTTTGCAATGATAGCAAAGACTTACCCATACGTGGACCTCCTCTACAGGGTGCGAAGACGGGTTGATGCCTTTGTCGATACAGGCTTCAACCATTCTCTTCTTTACAGGGTCAAGGAAGAAGGTCAAAAAAAGAGGGACATAACCGTTAATTTTGACTGGAAGAGAAGGCTGGCCCAGTATAGAAACTTCGATGAAACACGCTCCCCGATCCCTGTTCTTCCTGGAGCCTTCGACCCCCTCTCTGTATTCTATGCCTTCCGCCTCTTTGATCTCAGTGAAGACCTGCAAATCAGCGCCATAGTATCGGACGGTAAGAAATGCGTTACAGGGATGGCAAGAGTGGGGAACAAAGAAACAATCAAGGTGAGGGGAAAGCCCTTTGAGACTTTTTTGGTCGAGCCGGACCTCAAAGACATCGGTGGGGTGTTCAGAAAGAGCAAGGATGCAACGCTCCAGATATGGGTGACTGCCGACAAGCGGCACATCCCTGTGAGGATAAAGAGCAAGGTGGTAGTAGGAAGTTTTGTGGCTGAGATGGTCTCCTTTGATCCCGGTGGCAGGTAGATATGCTTGTGCCCTATCCGTTGGCTTGAGAGGGGACAGGCTTAAATCGAGCCACCTGTTTGCAGGTTAGAATTCTTCGTCATCATCTAATCAAGTGAGAAAACAGAAGGGGGTTGCCATGAGGATGAAAGATGTTGTTATTGTCTCTGCCTGTAGGACGGCCATAGGGGCCTTTGGCGGTAGTTTGAAGGACGTGAATGCCGCGACCCTGGCCAGCGTCACCATGAAAGAGGCCGTGAGGCGGGCCGGAATCGAGCCTACCATAATTGATGATGTCCGTTACGGGTGCTGCGTCGAGCCTGCGGATGCCCTGAACGTTGCCCGAGTCGGCGCCCTGCTGGCAGGAATCCCAGAGCATGTTACGGCCGCCACCGTCAACAGGGTATGCATATCAGGGATGGAGGCCGTCATATCCGGCATGGCAATGATTCAGGCCGGAATGGCCGACGTCATACTGGCGGGCGGCACAGAGCACATGAGTGGAATACCCTATGCCGTGCCCAGCGCGCGATGGGGGAGCAAACTCCAGGACCAGGTCCTCCAGGATATGTTGATACATGCACTCCATTGCGGCTCCCATCTGATTCCCCATCCAGAGGATGGTCCTCTCAAGGAGGGCATGCCCCTGGAGCTATTCAAGGGCAAGCCCTATATTATGGGTCACACGGCCGAATTTGTTGCCCAAATGCACAATATCAGCAGGGAAGAGATGGATGAAGTGGCACTTCGCAGCCACAACAACGTGGAAAGGGCTACCCTCGAGGGAGACTTTCAGGAGGAGATTGTCCCGGTCGAGGTCCCCCAGCCAAAGGGCAAGCAACCGATCCTATTCGACAAGGATGAACACTTTCGTCCAGGCCTTACCATGGAACAACTGGCCAAGCTGCCGCCGGCCTTCGTCCCCAGGATCGGCAAGGTGACCGCGGGCAATTCTTCGGGCATCAACGATGGTTCAAGCGGCATGATAATCATGTCCGCGGACAAGGCCAGAGAACTCGGCCTCCAGCCCCTGGCCAGGATCAGGGCGGTCGGCAGAGGGGCATGTCATCCCTCGGTCATGGGCCTGAGCCCGGTGCCCGCTGTAAGGGACCTCCTGGAAAAGAATCCAGGGTTGAAGCTCCAAGATTTTGAGCTCATCGAGGTGAACGAGGCCTTTGCGGCACAGTATCTGGGAGTGGAGAGGGAGCTGGGACTGAACAGGGAGATCACGAACGTGAACGGCTCAGGAATCGGGCTGGGACATCCTGTTGGGTCAACGGGATGCCGGATAATGGTCACCCTGATATATGCCATGAAAAAAAGGGGGGAAAGCCTGGGGCTTGCCACCCTCTGTGGTGGAGGCGGGGTTTCAATGGCCTGCGCGCTGGAGATGATATGAAAGAGGGGGAACTGAAGGTCGAACAGCAGGCTGGCAGGTTATGCTTCTCACGGACCTCCTGAAGCCTGGGGGCGGACATAAAGCTATGCCTTCTTGCGGGTTCCCTGGACAAGGGAAAAAACGATCAGGATAAAGATAAGAACAACGGTGACGGTTATGATGAGCGGTGAACGCTCCTCCATGAGCGGAATCTGACGGCCGAAGAGGCTGTAAACAATCGTAGCGGGAAGCATACCAAGTGCTGTGGCCACGGCAAAAGACAATGGACGGATGCCGCTCAATCCAGCCAGGTAACTGATGACATCAAAAGAAATGAAGGGGAGTAACCTGGCGATGAGGATGACATAGAAACCCCTCTTTTCCCCTGCGTGCCTTAGCAGCTCAACCGCTTTCTTATTGCGAATGACTTTCTTGACGGTCATGTTTCCCACGAACCGGGCAATGCCAAAGGATGTGAGCGCCTCAACGCCAGCGGCCGCTGATCGGGCTGATCTTCAGGGCCCGCCTATTGTGCGCAGCTCAACTGGCGAACCATGATATTGTTGGTTTCGTTGCCTTCACGTAGGGTATTATTGAAGTCCACCATTGCCTTTATGCGTTCCGTGCCGCTCACCCGAAGGTTGGAGACATACTGAACCTCCCCTCCCGGCCTGCGCAGCCTTTTTGTTCGATCGATGCCTATCAGATTGGCGCCTCCCCAGGAGCGGCCATTGCGATAGAGGTACACGGTAGGGCTGCTGCCCTGCTGCCAGGCAGCATCGGGCAGATCCCCTGGGCCAGCGTTCACAATCGTCACGGCCACCTTGCAGCCACCGACGACCCTGATTTCCTTAACCGCCAGGTCCGGCCTGGAGGCGCCCCTACAGCGCAGGCGCACCTCCCTGGTGTTGTTCTGTGTATTGGCTTCTCTCAGGCGAGGGCCGGGGTTGATGACCACCTTGATAGTCTCACTTCCTGAGACTTTGAGATTGGAACGATAGACCGCCTGCCCCCCGACTCTCCGCAGGTTTTGCTGGGGATCGACCACCTTCAGGTTGGCCCCACCCCAGGAACGACCGTTGCGATACAAGCGCACAGTAGGGATATCCCTTGTCCAGAAAACCGGCGCCAGCCGCCCTGGTCCCTTGTTAGTGATAGTCATCTGCACTCGGCAATTTGCATCCAGGCCTATACCGGCAATGGCCAGGTCCGGATATATGGGGGTGGCCCCCTGTTCAGTTTCACCAGCCACGGGATAAACGATGAGCATCTCGCCGGTGGCATTGCGTTTGGTGCTCATATTCCCTACCAGGATCTCAAATTTGCCTCCGGCCTTCAGATCCATGCTGTCTGCTGCGTACCTCATTTGAAAGCTCTGGCGTTTGGAGTCGTATGCCACTCTTGCAACAGCCCGGCGCGGATGTTTCTTGCTCGAAGTTATGTGGACAATCGACGCCCGCACAGGATGCTTCGTGCCTCTATCCGCGCTGTATATTTTTCCATATACCCTGATTTCCCCCGGTCGGGTCACGGTGATGGGAAAGGACAGTACGTAGGGGTCATGAGCATTTCTTGCCTTGTAAAGGGTGAACTGGTGGGTCTCCCGCCTCGCCTGCACATCGGCGGCAAAGATCGCCAGTAAAAAGGTGATTACCAGGGTCAAAACCACAACAAGTCTATTGAACGATCTCGATTGCATAACTCCTCCTGAACTAGGTTGATGGTTATAGGTTATGGGTTTTCAGTCATCGGCCAAGAGCAAACGAAGACGCGCTGATAGTCCCGTCCCTCATTCCCGATAACCGGCCAAATACTTTTCCAGAAGGCGTGCAGCCTCCTGCTCAAGGGGATGCCTGCCGGGCTTGCCTTGGTGCCGGAAAATTCTCTTCTTCAACTTCTTCTCACCCCTGGCTGCCGCTTTCCCGCAAGAGACTCTGAACCTCTCCACCAGGGGCTCCTGCACTCCGTTGCGTGCGGCCATCAAAAAGGCCAGCATCTCCTCATCGCCCACAAAGCGGCGGTAGACATCCCGCCGGTGAACCTCGGGGTTAAAGAGGCTGAAAAGTCCTCTCTTGGCTTCCGTCAAGAGTCCCTCTTCAAAACCCTGCCTGCGGGGAGCCATCCCCAGAGCAGACCAGAAAAGATAGGCCTGAGCGCAACGGTAGCAGTCATGGCACCAGCGCGTAAACCGGGTCACCTCCAGGTGACAGGAAAGCTGGTATTGGCCGAATCGTGGAAACTCCGTGTGCAGCAGCCGGTGTACCGCGAAATTTCCCAGGGTGCCGATCAGATTGACAGCGGTCACCTGCCCGCCGGAAAGATCCTGGGCCATTTTGGCAAGACCCTTGATCACGGGTGGACTCTGCATATACCGGTGCGGACACACGTAGCCCTGGCGATGGACGGTATCCAGGGAGTTGACGAATTCGCTGCTGAGCACGATCACCGGTGCCCGGTAAGCCCAACAAAAGGGCAACATAGAAAGCAGGTAGATGAAATACACCTGCACCTGATAGAGGCGTGTTTCGGGCCGCTCAAGCACCTGATAATCGGAGAGCAGTTGAATTTCATTCTCCACCCTTTCCACGCGCAACCCCTGATCGGCCAGGAGCCTTTTCTCAAGTCCCTTTCGCATGGCATTGGCCCGGGGCAATACGCGCTCGTCGACGTATACCGGAATGACCTCCAACCCCAGGGCATTGAGAACCGCCAGGCTGAGAAGGCTGTCCTTGCCGAAGGTAAAAGGCAAAACCACGCGCTCTGGCATCCACCCATCTACCAGTGGCACGTCGGCGGTTGCGCTGGGCCCCTGAAACTGTCGCCGCACCCCACGCACACGCGTCAGGATCTCGGTGGCGTCTTCATCGACGATTGGTTCCACCAGGTTCGGTATGGCCCCTTCGAAACAGTGCCGGTAAAACTGCAAAAACCGCGGAGGCGCCGTATTGTAGAGGGTACGGTCATGTTTCAGGATCAATGGGCTGGCCAGGGTCGTTACGTAGGCCAGTTCATTGACCAAAGCCTCCTTGGCCTCAAATGCCTGCCACACGTGGGGTGGAAAGCGAAACTCGCAATGGTCTGCCTGCCACCTGTCTCCTCTGACACTAAGGCTGAATCCGCGGGATGTGGGCACAACCAGGAAGTGCATTGGCTATCTTAGGCGTAGCGACCTCACCTACCCCAAGATCGAAGCCATCAGGCCACAGGACCGGGGCCCACGCGCTTCTTTATTACGCGTTCCTTATTGAGTTTGATGAGTTTTTTCGCCTCTTCAGGGGTTTCTACCCCGTAAAGCTCCAAGCAGTTCTTGCCCTTAACACAGGGATCGGAAGACTGGGGCTGGATTTCTTGGGTTTTCACCTTGGAGGTTTGCGGGTTCCACTTCTTGATATGGGTAGGTCTTGTATCCTGTGCAAAGCCTACGGTTGCCGACAGGGAAAGAAGAATAGAAGCTACAGCCGTGGCCACCTTTCTCAACATAAAGCTCCTCCGCCTCGAAATTGAAATAATTCACCTATTACCTGTCCCCAAACTATCCTCTGGCAAGCGCCAGAGCTTTGTAACAGTTAATTTTATTTTGCCGTTTACTTGTTTGTCAAGCAAAAACGACTCTCCATCATTGTAACTTACTGTAATATTAGCTTTTTTAGCCATAGCGACACAATGCTGCCTGGTGGAGGGCCAAGATGCGGATCCTGGTAACCACTTAAACAAGCACCGCCACGGAATCCTCTGCTCCCATATTCCCAGAGGCCCCTGTTTCCCCCACCAGGAAGTGGCTTTCCCGCGGCGGCATTCAAAAAAAAGCAGGGCTAGAAAAGCTAGCCCTGCTGGAGTGGAAGGTAGGTTAATGGTTTACAATCAAATTACCCTAAGGTTAGGCTGGTAAATGAACAAGTTTGACAGCAACTCCCCTCAGGTTAGGCTGATAGTTACCCATTCAACCTGTTGAGACCTTCAAGATATCCCTCTTTCGCCCTCAAGGCCGGGAATCCAGCCCTATGAGTCTGGATTCGGTCCTAGCCCGCCCAGGGCCGAAGAGCCAGCCCCAGATGGATAATCCTCAGGATACACTGGGCGTTTTCCCGAGGTCCCTGTGAAATGGATCCCCCGTGAAACACAAGGCATGTTTCATCGGGGTAAAGCTTATTCCACTGGGACAGCTAAGACTTTCTTCCTTCCCTACCTTGGAGTAGATCGCGGTATCCCTAAAGGTCTCGCCCCCTCCTGAAAACTCCACGCATCAACCTGTGGCCAAAAGGAAATATTCACCGCTTCGAACAGCTTCAACACATCTCTTATCAACTTGCTTCTCGTGGAGTTCCAAACGACG
Source organism: Deltaproteobacteria bacterium (assembly GCA_019308525.1). The sequence continues at coordinate 9,093 of JAFDIC010000039.1, read as the reverse complement.
GGGTGGAGTATATATCAGAATATATTGTGTGTCAAGAAAAAACTGACACAATATATAGAAAAAATCGGGGCCCGTGCTTACCTTATTTATCAATGTCTCGGGCTTAGCTTGAGAACAACTTTCGCAGTCTCCATGCTGCTTCGACTTCAATTCCTGTTATACCCTTTGACTCCGGCCCCTTCATTTGCTAAATTTTCAAGGTTAGATTAGGCCTGGAGAGCAGGAGAATGTTATGGGGTGGTTTGGAAAGCTGGCTTTTGGTTCACTGGGTATGTTTCTGGGGGGTCCGCTGGGCGCCATCCTGGGAGCCGCCCTGGGGCACCATATGGTGGACAAGAAAGCCGATGTGGCGCCCAGGAGAACCCAGAGAATCGGTGGGCCTGTCCCCGATCATCTTGAGCAGACTCAAGCCGCATATTTTATTAGCCTTTTCTCCATCCTGGGAAAATTTTCAAAGATAGACGGCCTGGTTACCAGGGACGAGATCAACATCGTTCAGCGCTTTATCGATCAATTGCCCATCAGTGACCAGGAAAAACACTTTGCCAAACAGATATTTAATCAGGCCAAAAACTCCCCCTATTCCATAGAAGACTTCGCAATCCAGATGTACCAGGTCGCCAAGCACCAGCCCAATGTGCTCCTGTCGTTTCTTGACCTCCTCTTTCAGATCGCAGCGGCAGACGGCAGATTGCATCCCGGTGAAGAGGCTGCCCTCAAGAGAATAAAGGAAATCTTCAGGATCAGCGACCAGCAATATGAAAGCACTAAGGCCCTCTACTTCAAGGACCTGGACCGATACTACAGGATTCTTAACTGCACCCCTCAAAGCAGCAACGAAGAGATCAAGTCGAACTACAAGAAGCTCGTAAAGGAATTTCATCCCGATAGGATCATATCCAAGGGACTCCCGGAGGAATTCATTGATTTCGCTGAAAAAAGATTTCGCGAGATCCAGGAGGCCTACGAAAGAATAAGGCAGGAAAGAGGATTCTAGGTATAGAGGAGCTTGCTCTATCGTGGGTGAGGGGTTCTCTCTTTTACCTCGAATAGGGCCGTCTTTGTGCTATAACCCCTCACGGGGGGAGTTTCTTGCCAGCCGCTCATCCCGCTCCAAGTAGCGCCCCTCTTGCAATTAGATCCTACGATGTGCTATAAGTCTGACATCAAAGGCAGAAGACACGGATTCGCCTTTTCTCGGGTGGTTTCATGCACGTAAGATGGGAAAGAAAACCCATAAAATCACGCAGAAGGGACAAGGGGTTTCTCATGGAGGCCTTTCTTGTTCGGACCCTTAACGGCCAAGGCCCTGGGCGGGAAGGAATGGTCAGCACGCTGGGATCAATTGAAGAGAGGTTCCTGAAGGTCAACGAGTCAGGGGTCAGGGCCTTTCACCAGGGGATATTCTGGACCGTTGCAGACAAGAAACTGGACGAACTCAAACTTGCCCAGGAAGTAAGGAACCAGATCGAAAAGGAAATTCTGGAAGTGGTGGAGAGGCCAGGGCCTGACTGGTCCCTCTGGTGCGTGAAATGCATACCAAAATACGATGAGGGATGAAGACATGCCTCTTGACTGGATGTCGCGCGGATTCCCTTACCACCACGTGATGACCCTATCACAGTCGAAGATCAGATCTATCAGCCTACCGTAATCCGCGCCTTCCTCATGCCCGAAAAGGAGAAACTCCACCCTTTCCCTGCCTTCTGAGACCCTTTCCATGAGGACTTTCTGGATTTCATCCGGTTCTGTCTTCAATATATGAAGAATCTTCTCCCCCATCTCCTCTTCCTCGGTGACTCGCTCAAAAGCGTTTCCCAAAGGGAATGACTATGTCCATCTCCTTGAGCTTCTTGCCTATGTCCTCAATGGACATCAGCTTGAAGCCGTGCTCACCGTTTTTCTCCACGTTCGAGAAATACTCACACTCCATCTCTTCCAGCCAGTCAAGATTCTCTCGCAGGGCATCCGTCATTTCCACTTCCACGTCGATTACGAACAGGTAGGCATAAAAGTTGTGGGCAGCCAGACCAAGGCTTGTCCTTGTTCCCTCCCAAACGTCCTCTGGTCTTCTCACCAAAACAGCACAGTACTTGATGTTCTCCATTATCTGTACCTTTCCTCACCTGCCTTTTGCGCGCTGGGGCCCCGCTTTTCGCCTCATCTCAGAGAGGAGCAAACACATCCCGAATCAAAAGGTAATATACTTGTCACAATCGTGAATGATCTCGGCGTTCTGTGATTGAGACGCATAGGCCCTGTCTTCCAGGCCGGCAACGGGCCGCTTCAGGTTGTTTGCCTCAAATCCCACCTTGCATACAAATATCTTTGCAAGGCCGACAAGTTCCCCAAAACGGGACTCCTGAGTAAGGCGTGTGCCGATGTGGGTCAGGAAAACCGTTACATTGACCCCTTTGTTCTTTGCAGCCTGGCACAGGTCAATCAATCTGTCCAGTTGGTCGTCAGAGCTGACGTATATTCCAAGTGTCCTGTCCATGAGTTTTCCTCAAGATCTATAGCCCTTCAAAACCAATTTGTTCCCTTGATCCCAATTCTTTTGTCCTCCACGTCAAAAGGGACCTTGTGGATGATCACCATCTAGTGCCCATCCACAAATCAATCTTGCACGCTAGGCAGTTTCCAATCCAGAAATGAGCAATTTTTCATAAGATTAAGGAAATCAAGGAATTACGCGGAGGCATACTGTAGTATGCCGCACAGATAACTCCGCAGATTGACGCAGAGATTGTGAAAAAGGGCCATTTATGGATGGAACCTATCTAACATCCATTCTTGAAGTCAAGACAAAAATTTTCCCCGTTATGTTTCCTCCGGGGCGAGTCGCTACTGGTCCTTGGCCGGGTGTTGGGTCATCTTTGGTCTTGCTGCTAACCTGCTTCGGTATGATGCATCAAAAAATATTTCAGTCGGGATGTCTGGTTCCTGGTGAGTCGGTTGAATTCTATGCCCAACCTCCTTGTTCCCTCGAGTCCAGAACCTAATACCTCCTCCTTCCAGGCCACCCTCCCCGGCATCCTGAGTAATGAAAAGCCGTTTCTACTGACCAGGATATCTACTTCAATGCTTCCCTCAATCTCCTTATCGTGGTTGGACCCACATTCAACGGCCAAGCCTCCCAGGCTTGCATCCCTGATTCGCGCAACCATACTGAAATGGTTCCTTATGTACGCATAGGCCTCGTCTTTGGTCCCATACCTTGGGTTCGCTCTCCGATCATACTGTTTGTGTTTTTCCATAATCCGAGGATGCGACCTATCTATCCCCCACCCGGGCCCCCTCTTGACCGGACCCCATAGGCGTTCACAGGGGATCCGGGAAGGAATTCGCCTCTCTTTCCTCAGTAGACCCTCAGCAAGTAGCATTTAATCCGGCATCCCTAGGGGATAGGCCTATTTTGGAGGATGAATACCGTAGAAAATATTGCGTGTCAAGAAAAAAGGGCACAATATGTAGTATAAGATCCACAATAGTTATTAGTTATTGACACCTGGAACGTTTTTGTGATCAACTGTAGGAAAATTGACAAAAGTCAAAGTAAAGTGAAGACAAACAGGATATATTCGGACTTAGAGCATCGAATGTTCGGATAATCGGTCCAACACCTGTGAGCTGATAGATATTAGACAAGGAGGAAATCCCATGCTTGCTTTACGAAGAGTGCTCCAGTCCGTGGAGAAGGGGCTTGAGGCACTAACGCAAAAGACCAAAGACATGCAAAAACTACTGGATAACCTCGAAGAAGCCTTGATAGTAGAGCAACCCAAGGGCAAAGGGGAGAAGGAGCCTACCCGCACCCGAAAAAGGCCTTCGCGTAGAAAGGCTGTCCCTGTAGTAAAGAAGAGAAAGAGACAAACCGCAACAGACGCCGTTCTTGGCGCCGTTGAGGCTAGCAAAAGCGGACTCTCAACTGCTGAGATCAAGGCAAAGACGGGATTACCCGAAAAGAAAATCTGGGATATCGTGAACAGGCTTAAGAGGCAAGGCAAGCTCAAGAGTCTGAGGCGAGGAATCTATGCCAAGGCCTGAACTCTCTGCGCCAACCCCTCGCGAGTCACTGCCAGCTAAGTAGCAAAACAGGATATGGGCCATAGAGTTGGCTCTCCTAACTCCAGCGGCCCATGTCTCCTGTTCAGGGTCCCGAACGAGACTTCCTGAAAATGCCCGGTTTTGTTCAAGGTCAAGGAAGGCGCAAGTTCCAGCCACAAGAGCATATTGCAAGAGCATATTGACTGTTTTGTGGATCTATCCACCTCAGAGGGACCGAGTCTAAACCCGACGCAGAAATTGTGCAAGGGAGGGCGCTTTTCCAAGGGGCTCAGAACGTTTGTGGGTGCCGCAGCGTTCTAGGTCCGCCTTTCCAACCAGCTTTCTGATTCATTGCGATAAAGAGCTACTTGTTTGAGCCCTCTGCATTGAAGGGCTTGCCCCGGCTTGCGTGTTTCGCGTGGATAGCCCCCATTAGGTTATTGGACTGGATGATATCGAGGGATGGGAAAACGATGAGTGTAAAGGAAGACAAACCCAGAACAAAGTCAGGTAATGATATGCCTGGAGCGGCAAGGGGAAACTTGAGCGAAAGAGACCTGTCGGACAGAGAAGATATCAAGGAGGCATTAAGGGTGGCCAGGATTATCATCAACCACAGCCCCGTGATCCTCTTCCGTCGCTTGGCAGGGGATGACCCCAAACTTGTTTATGTGTCAGATAACATAACACGTTTTGGTTACAGGCCCGAAGATTTCTTGAGCGGCCGAATCCGTTACACGGACATACTGCTACCGGAAGACGCGCAAAGGACAAAGTCCGAGATTGCCGACTACGCAGCAAGGCACATCACAGAATATACCCAGGTATACCGTATAATAACAAAGGATGGGGATGTGCGCTGGGTGGAAGATCACACTTCGGTCTTAGAAGACCCTGAAACCGGACAGAGATACAACCAGGGAATAATAGTGGACATCACCGAGAAGCGAATCACTGAAGACAAACTCAGAAAAAGCGAAGAAAAATATCGCCGTATCGTGGAGACCGCTGCCGAGGGTTTCATCCTAATGGACGAAAACCATCGCATCATCGACGTTAATGAGGCATACTGCCGATTGCTCGGATACAGCCGAGAGGAGATTCTCGGCAAAATGCCTTTCGATCTTGCCACCGATGAATTCAGGGCCTATGTTCTCTCCCACAGGGATAAGATCCTGTCACAGGAGTATCGGGAGTTGGAAGGCTCCTTGCGGGCCAAGGACGGCCGCAGCGTTCCTGTCCTCCTCCACGGTAATACCCTCAGGGATGACCAAGGAAGGGTCATAGGGAATATGGCCTTTGTGACGGATATGATCGAACACAAGAAGGCCCTTGCCCTTGCAGCCGAAGTCCAGAAGAACTTGCTGCCTCAAACCGCTCCATCTGTGGAGGGTCTCGATATCTGCGGGAGGAGCATCTCCTGCGAGGAGGTGGGGGGGGACTATTTTGATTATCTTTGGGGCCTTGAGTTTTCCAACAATTCTTTTCGGGTAGTGGTGGGAGACATATCAGGTCATGGGGTGGACGCGGCCCTCCTTATGACGGCGGCCCGGGCCTTTTTGCGCATGCGCGCTTCCAGCCCGGGGAGCCTTTCCGAGATCGTAACGGAGATGAACCGTCATTTTTCACTGGATATCCTTGATACGGGCAGCTTTATGACCCTCTTCTTCTTGAGCATCGACCCAAGGGACGGTCAGGCAAAATGGGTCCGTGCCGGGCATGACCCTGCCGTTGTCTACGACCCATCCAGAGGTGATTTCGAGGAGTGGGGGGGCAAAGGCATATCCCTTGGCCTGGATGAAGAATATCAATATGACGAGCACCAAAAGCATGGGCTCCAAAGAGGATCTATCATAGCAATAGGAACGGACGGGATCTGGGAATCCATGAATCCTGAAGGGAGAATGTTTGGTAAAGCAAGGTTTAGGGATATTATCCGGAGCTATGCCAAGGGAACTGCCCATGAAATAGTTGATGCGGTCTATGCCGAGGTCCATAGTTTTATGCAGGGTCTTCCCCTGGAAGATGATATCACCCTGGTCATAGTCAAGATTGACGGGACCAATCCAGGCTAAGGATGCGCCTGTGAGGCCTCGTGGATAATGCAGTACGAATTCCACCCCGCCCAAAAAGCCACATCTCGCAGAAGCCTCAGCAAGCGCCGGTCCAAAGGGGATGCCATAGGCAAGCCATCATGGGTGGACATGGTGAAAGAGATCTTCCAGGGGCCACGGCCAACAATCGGAACGATCATCCAAGGCCATTATCCAGGGTCGTCCCCTGGAGCCACTCCCACCTATAGTACTGAGAATCGCCTACCGCACGGAGGGTCCCCTCACAATCCAACGAATAGATCCCAGCTTTGGGTAATTTTATCTCTATTTTTCTTTCAAAAAGACAATTTTTGTTAAATACAAAACATTTTTTGTCAGTTTTCGCTAGAATTAGATACCTCCATGTCCTTCAAAGGCCCGAAAACAGAGAACTTGAGGAGTGCGTCGACTTGGAACGAATTTTGCAAAATGTCCAATATATAACACACATAGCTGCCCCGTAAGCCGGCTTTCTCACGCAAGAACCAGACGATATTTTGGGGTCACTTACGGAAAAAGGGGCCATGCACCTGACCCTGAGCTTCGACCCCGGTAGAGGAGGGGACCTGTTGACCTTTGCACTTTCAGGGGAACAACTTGATGCAATTGAAAAAATCCTCAGGGAGGAGATTTTCGATCTCAAAGTCAGCTGTGTACTGCTGATTGATATTGCGGGCAATGTCATATCCAACATCAATGACGGCAACATAGGACATGACGCCTATTCACTTGCAGCCCTCGCCGCTGGTAATTTTGGTGCCGTGAGCACCATGGCAAAGATGATTGGTGAGGATGAGTTTTCTCTGCTCTTCCACAAGGGGGAAAAGGAGAGTATCCACTTCAGCAAAGTGCTAGATGAGTTCCTGCTGATCACCATCTTTGGAAGAGATATATCATTGGGCTTTCTGCGATTGAAGGTTGGTGAGGCCATAGAGAAGGTAGAGAAGATCCTGGCGCCATAAAAAAGCGGCATTTGCGGTCTATTCCGAGGTACCCGGTGTTCTTTCTTTTAGAGGCAACATTTGGCGATTTCGTGTTATGGCATTCATTAACTTAAAGCAGAAACAGATCCAGATAAAGGTCGTGTATTATGGTCCGGGGAGGGGAGGTAAGACCACGAACCTTCTCTATATCCACGAAAAATTCAAGGCGCGCATCAAGGCGGAAATGGTAGCTATCAAGACCCATGGTGACAGGACCCTCTTCTTCGACTTCATTCCCTTCGACCTGGGGAAGATCAGCGGATTTGATGTCAAGATTCAACTGTACACGGTGCCCGGCCAGATAAAATACAACGCTACCCGTCGCCTGGTACTACGGGGAGTGGACGGTGTCGTCTTTGTTGCCGACTCCCTAGAAGTCAGGCGCAAAAACAATTTGCTCTCCCTGAAAAACCTCCAGGAAAACCTGGCTTCCTATGGCAAGAGCATGTTCAAAATCCCCTTGGTAATGCAATATAACAAGAGAGACCTGGAGAAAGAGGGGATGCCCCTTCTTCCTGTTGAGACAATGGAAAGAGACCTGAACAGCAAGCTCAAGGTACCATCATTTCCTGCGAGCGCCATAACCGGGGAAAACGTGGTCCAGACCCTGAAGAGAATTATCCTCCTCACCCTGGAACCTCTCAAAAAAGAAATGAAAAAGGAGAACATGAATTGCCTGAACAAGAACATGGCTCTCTAAAGATGGAATCGAGGAATCCACCGGAAACATCGGACCCAAGGGATGCGGGGCCCGCCTTTGAACCGGAGGGAGATGGAAAGCAGGGGGTCGAACAACTTAAGGATCTAAAGGCCGAAATCCTGTCCATCGACTGGGAAATCACAGATAAGGTAATGACCCGGTTTATAGGGGAAGTGGAGAGATTGAAAGTCAAATATCATGGGGACAAGATATTTCTCGCCTTCCTGCAACTGCTGCGCTCCCTGGGCGGTTATGTCAGGGAAAAGAAGGGAAAGGCGCACCCGGATGCAATCAGACTACTGAATTCCGTTTACAGTAGCCTGGAAAAGGTCATGCGACTTAAGGACGCCCCTCAAATGGAAAGAAAAAGGATCCTCTTTGCCGAAATCAAGCGCTTCAATAAACTGAAGAAGGAAATCATAGCCGGCAAGAAGTCCAAATCGCCGTCTCCAGCCCTTCCCCCTGCTCAGCACCATCCCCGAGAACCGGAATCCGATAAGAATCACAGGACAACTGACACGGCATCCAGGCACATGGTTAGACCAGAGGGCCCTTCTCAAGAGAAAGGGATGCAACAGGACCTCGAAGCTAATCAACTCTTTCTTGCGGCTATCGAGGAGATAAAAGACTATATTACCGGAGAACTGAATGCCCTCAGGGCCGAATTGAGAAAATGGATGGAAGAGTCTCTGAATCAACGGACCACGGAACGATAAACATGGGAGCACAACGTCGAGGCCCATCAAGTTGGAGATCCGGTCAAGTGGAGTTCATCGTGTACCAGTGGCATAGGCATAATGAGGAGGGGGTGTAATGGCGCTTTCCCCTTCGGAGGTTGCCGGGGCGGTATTCAAGCCGGCCCTTAAGGGTGATGTCGGCGAATTGTCCCTGGATGGTATGACGCTCAAGGTCCTGCTGCTTTTGGACGGTAAAAAGGATCTCGCCGCCATTGCCAAGGAACTCGGAATTAAGCTGGGTGAAATCAGGAGCGTGGTGTTGAGGCTCCTGGAACTTCAGATAGTCGAGAGGGTGGAGACACCTGACTCTCTTGTGGAACAAGATTTCCTGGATTCTCTGAGGGCTGAATTTTCCATCGCCGTCGGGCCTATCGCAGACATTCTCATTGAAGATGCCCTCCAAGAACTCGGGATCGAACCGGAAAAGATACCACGTCGCAGGGTATCTGAGGTAGTTGAATCCCTTTCCCAGCAGATCCCCAGGGATGAAAACAGGATCGACTTTGAGGAGGCCATGATCGGCAAAATGAATG
>JAFDIC010000038.1 GCA_019308525.1 Deltaproteobacteria bacterium | reverse complement strand
AGCGTACGCACAGTACGCCTCATCACACGAGATTCGCGCGCCTTGAACTTGAATCTTTTTACCTTGCCATCGGGAATTCGGCTTTTTACGACTTCATCAACATCTGATATCTTGCCAAGGAAGAGGACTGCAACAGATGGAAAAGATAAGGGTGGGAATAATCGGAGCGGGTGGATATGGTGGATGCGGGGCCATCGAATTGCTCTATGACCATCCCCACGCGCAAGTTGTTGCCCTGATTGACAAGCAGGACGTGGGCAGACCCATAAGTGACCTGTACCCCCACCTGAAGGGCTTTTGCGACTTGCCGATCATTAATCCCGAAGCACCTGATTGCCCCGATGACTTTGACATAGCCTTCTTTGCGACACCTGACGGGGTCGGCCAACGGGAGGCCAGGAAATATCTTGAAAAGGGCATCAAGGTGATAGACTACAGCGGTGACTTTCGCTTCAATGACCTGGAAATATACAGGGGCTACGCTGCCCGCATCGGGAAGTCGACCCATCACAACTCCCCTGATCTCTTGTCCCTCTCAGTGTACGGTCTTGCCGAACTCCACAGGGAGGAGATAGCACGGTCAAAACTTGTCGGAAACCCCGGCTGCTTTGCCGTAAGCTGTATCCTGGGTACGGCTCCAGCCCTGAAGCACGAAATCGTAGAACCTGAAACCATCATCTACGACGCCAAGACTGGCGTCTCAGGGGCTGGCAAGAATCCTTCTCCCACCTTTCATTACCCCGCCCGTTACGATGCCATGAATGCCTACAAGGTTTCAGGCCACCAGCACGTTTTTGAAATCGAAAGGGAACTAGGCCAGATAACAGGTCGAACCATGAGAGTTACATTCACACCCCATGTGGTACCCCTTTGCAGGGGGATACTAACCACCATGTATGCCGATGGTGTCAAGGAAGCTTACATGACTTTTTACGATGGGGAGCCTTTTGTCAGGGTATTCGGGCCTGACAGGCCTGTCAACAGTACGGATGTCCGGGGAAGCAATTTCTGCAACCTTTCTCTCAATGTGGATGAGAGGACAGGGAGATTGGTAGTTATCAGTATCATTGACAATTTGATAAAGGGCCAAGCGGGAAGCGCTGTTCAGAACATGAATATCATGTTCGGGCTCGATGAAAAGGCCGGCCTGCTCAAACCGGGGCGATATCCCTAGGCTACTTGATACAAACCTTCCTGACCTGGAGGAGGTCCGTTTCTCCCAGTAGAACCTTTCTGATGCCATCCTGCATAAGGGTGGTCATGCCGTCTCTTATGGCCTGCTGCCTGATCTCCTCCATCCTGGCGCGGTTCTGTATTAGGGCCTTTATTTCATTGGTCCCCACCAATAGTTCATGGAGCCCTGTCCTCCCCCTGTATCCCGTGTTTCCACACTTCTCACAACCCGTTGCTCGGTAAAGGACCAAATCATCGTTGTAAGCAAAACCAAGTGAGTCGAAATCCCCTTCGTAAGACCTCGCGAGAGTATCGTATTCGTCTCTGCTGGGGTGATATTTTTCCTTGCAATCCTTGCACAGGGTTCTAACAAGCCTCTGGGCAAGGACCCCTAGAAGTGCATCCGCAAAATTGAAGGGATCCATCCCCATGTCCAGGAGCCTGGTAATGGTCTCCGGCGCGCTGTTGGTATGAAGGGTGCTGAACACCAAGTGACCCGTAAGGGAGGCCTCAATGCCTGTGGAAACCGTCTCATGATCCCGCATCTCTCCGACCATTATCACATCAGGGTCTGCTCTGAGAAACGCCCTCATGGCGGTGGCAAAGTCAAAACCGATCTTGGGATGCACCTGCACCTGCCTTAGCCCGTCCTGAGTGATCTCCACCGGGTCCTCGGCAGTCCATATCTTTGTCTCGGGCTTGTTTATGTAGCGCAAGGCCGCGTGCAGAGTCGTGGTCTTACCACTCCCAGTGGGGCCGACCACGAGTACAATGCCGTAAGGCTTTTGAATCATCTGTATAAAGGCATTGTAATTCCTCTTGCTCATGCCCATCTTGTCAAGGGGTATCGGCTCTCCAGCAGCCAACAACCTTAGCACCACGTCCTCGTTTCCCCCCGCAGTTGGGATAGTCGCGACCCTCAACTCGATATCGAGGGGGGCATATTTCCTGAACTTGATTTTTCCGTCCTGGGGAAGCCGTCTCTCGGCTATATCCAGATCTGACATGATCTTGAGCCTTGATACTATGGCCCTCTTATAAGTATAGGGAAAAGTCTGGTAGATCTGGCACACGCCATCGATCCTGAACCTGATGACAGCGTTGGATTTCCCTGACTTGGGTTCGATATGTATGTCCGACGCCCCCCTGTTATAGGCGTCAACGATCATCTTGTTGACGAGCTGGACTATGACACCGTCTTCCTCCGACACCCTCTCCACTTCTTCATCGTATTCCTCATCCGCCCCAGCCAGCTGGCCCAAGAGTTCTTCGATGCTCCCCGAGTCCTGCATCAGATCGCTCCTCTTGACATCAAAGAAGAGGTCGATCATCTTGAAGATGTCCTCCTTGAGAGCTACACAGTATTCCAGGTCCCTGCCCGGAATAAGCCTTCTAATGGCGTCCCTTGCCGGGAGGAAATCAGGGTTCTCCATGGCCACCACTACCTTGTTGCCTACCTGCGAAACCGGGACAAAGACGTTGTTCCTGAGGAAGCTGGGCCTGAGACCTGATAGGAGTTGGCCCGGGATCACCATCTTCTCGTCATAGGGGATGAAACGCGTCTTGTAATAGCTGGATAAAGATTTCCCTATGTCTTCCCTTGATACGTTAAAATCGCTCATGAGCACGGACTCTACGGGTTTCTTGGCCTTGCGTGCGTTTGCAATGGCGATCTCCAGCTCCTTCATCGTGATGATATTGTTGGATATCAAGAAATCGAACTTGCTTGGTTTTCTTCGCTGGGCGACCTTTTGATTCTTGAAAAATGCCGTCCCGAGGACCTTGGCAATTTCCAACACGGAAGACTCGTCCTCTGCCGTGAACCTGGGCCCGTCCTTCTTGTTGATGAGCTGTATTACACCAAGGAGGTATTTATTGTAAGAAATAGGGGCGGCGAGGATCTGCTTTGTCTTGTAACCGGTCTTAGTGTCCCAGCTCTTGTCAAACTTCAAGGCTGAGCTTATTTTCATAAGCTCGTCCTGGTCATAAGCGTTTGCAACATTGACGATTTGGCCGGAAAATGCGCAGTAACCCGAAATGCTCTCGTTGTTGACAGGAACCCTGATTTCACTGACTTCGTCCCCTGTCTTGAACCTTGAAACGATCTGTTTTTTCAGCCCGTCCACTACGTATATGGTAATCCTGTCCGCATCGAAAAGGCTCAAGATGTCATCCTGAAGGTTCATCAAGATATCATCCGTGTCCCTTGCGGCGTGTATCTTGTTGGTTATGTAATTGAGCTTTTTCTGAAATTGAAGCTGGTCCTGAAGAGACTTATCGCTCTTTGATTTTGCTTCTAATTTTTCGATAGCAGCCATAAAAGATTTCCCTGGAAATACTCCCTGCTAACCACCATGTGAATATTTTTGTATCTGTTTCAACGCCCCCAAGGTATCAGATGAACCTCTGATGCTGTTGTTGATGTGGCCAAAAAAGAATAACTTGTATATTTTACATGATCCTGCATAATATTCAACCTATTTGTTTCTAAATATAACTCAAGGGAGTTTATCCTCGCTCTCGAACAACTTTGCCTTTTCCCTGTCTTGAGTGAATTCTTGTGGTTCCTCAGAACCGTGGGGCCCGGTGAAAATACCGGATGGGGAAGGAAGGGTTTTGGGTAAGGCCTCCAGGGCGGGCTGTAGACCCAACGTTTGAGGGAATGAGAAGCTGGAATTCCGAAGTCATTGATCAACAAATTTATTTAATATCAAATGCTTATAGACACACATGCACATTTGGACATGGAAGATTACGAGGAGGACCTGGGTGAAGTACTGAGTAATGCCCTGGCAGCCGGTGTTACCAGGGTGGTCACCATAGGGATTGATGTGAAAAGTTCCCTCAGGGCCCTTGAACTCGCCGAAAGATACGAGTGGATTTACTGCTCCATCGGCCTCCACCCGCACAATGCAAAGGACCTAACCCCGGAGATCCTTTTGAAATTGGGAGATCTGGCAAATGAGGCCAAGGTTGTCGCCTGGGGGGAAATAGGCCTGGACTTTTTCAAAAAATACTCCCCCCCTGAACAACAGGTTCAGGCCTTTTCAGATCAGCTCGACAGGGCGATGGAACGCGGCTTGCCCGTGATCATTCACAGCCGGGAAGCCAACGACCAAGTCCTTGAAATTATTAGGCAAAAAGGCAAGAGCCAGAGGGGAGTGATGCATTGCTTTTCCGGTGACTATGATATGGCCATGAGGTTCATTGAATTGGGATACCTTATCTCAATACCCGGGGTGGTCACCTATCCTAATGCCCAGAATGTTCGAGAAGTGGCAAAGAGGGTTCCCATTGAATACCTGCTCCTGGAGACAGATGCACCGTTTCTCGCCCCCGTCCCGAAGAGGGGGAGACGCAATGAGCCGCAATTCCTGGTATATACGGCAAGAAAAGTAGCTGAAACGAGGGAAATGGACCTTCAAGACCTTGCCCGCTGTACTACGGAAAACGCCCGGAGGCTTTTCCGCATATCCTGAATGCCATGAAATTCAAGCATATCAGTCCAAGCTATCCCCTGGTATTGGCCTCTGCCTCTCCGAGAAGAAGGCAACTCTTGGAGCAGATAAAGCTCCCTTTTCTCTGGTCCCCCAGCAATATAGATGAAAGCGATGCCTTTTCTGGGGTCCTCTCCTCCCCCGTCCATATCGCCGAGAAGAAGGCCAGGGCCGTTTTGCCCAAACACGAAGAGCATTGGATACTGGGTGCGGATACTATTGTAGCCCTTGGCCAGGACGTCCTGGGGAAGCCCACAGATGTTCAGGATGCCCGTAACATGCTGACTATCCTGAACGGAGTCGAACACAATGTAATTACTGGTTTTTGCCTCATCGATCCCGCCGAAGGAACGGCACACAAGGAGGAGGTCACTACCCTGGTAAAATTTAGGACCCTGGCAAGAGAGGAGATAGAGGCCTATGTCGCCACAGCGGAGCCCTTTGGGAAGGCCGGCAGTTACGCGATCCAGGGGGTGGGGGCCTTTATGGTGGAATCCATAACAGGGTCCTATACCAACGTGGTCGGCCTGCCCGTCTGTGCCCTGGTCAAGGCCCTCCTGGCCTGCGCCGCTTTGAAAACATTCCCCTTGCCCCCTACTACCCCTATCCACGCCAAAAAGGACACATAAGCCCCTTGCAGAGTTAGAGGCACTAGAAAACTCGCCGGGAGAGGCTCCCGCCACCCCGAAAGTAAAAATCCGGGTCCAAAGGGCCCGGTTTTGGTCTAAGCCCAGAGGGCATGATTTGTTGTTCTCGCGTTGGCAAAATCCGAAATCCGAATCTCGAAATCCGAAACAAAATCAAATATCCAATGTCCTAATGACAAAAACAAAATCATAATCGCTACGCCTATTGTCTGGATCATTTGAATCTTGGTGATTAAGTATTGTTTCGGATTTCGTGCTTCGGATTTAGAGCCTTTTCATTTCTTAAGGCAGACCCAATGATCTCTGACCTGGCCCTGGGGACCAGGTTTCCGAAGGGGAAAAGGGGTCACACCTATTTTAGCCGATCATCGAAATCCATGCCCTCTGGGCATGGTGAGAGCTCAAAGGCTTTGCCATTTGAACAACTCATTGCCACTCCCAAACCGAGTTGTTCCCGCAAACTTGGTGCAAGGAGAAGACAACGAGCCATAAATAGGTGTGACCCCTTTTCTATGCAATTTTCAATAGTTTCATTGAATTTCCGCCCAGTATTTTCGCCTTTTCTTCCGGAGGAATGTACAGGGATTGGACGCCACGAAGATTCTCCCTGATGAAGTCTTCTCCATCCTCCGGCCCAAAGGGATAGTCAGAACCATAGAGCATACGGTCGGGCCCGAAAAATGCGTATCCGCAGGGAAAAGCCCCAAGGGTGCCGTCAACGGCCGTGTCACCATAGATATTGCCATAGTAATCCGAAATGTGCCTGGGCAGGCTATTCCTCAAAAACTTGTTGAAATTGACCTCGATGCGCCTGATGAAAAAAGGAAAATAGTTGCCCATATGGTGAGTCACTATCTTCATGGAGGGGAAGCGGTCCAGGACCCCTCCAAATATGAGCCTCCACAGGGCCATGGTCCCGTCGTAGTCCCATCCGAAGACATGAAGAAAGCGCCACCCGTGATCCATGTCCATCAGCGGTGAACAATCCCAGTGGGTCCCATGGATGAAAATGGGCAGATCATGCTCGACCACCTTTTCATAAAAGGGGAAATATTCCGGCGAGTCCAGACCCTTGCCATACTGGTTCGAAGAAAGGGTGACCCCCCTACAGTCGAGTTCATTGATGCAACGATCCAACTCATCTATCGCCTTTCTGACATTAAGGAGAGAAACAATGCAGATGTTCACGAACTTGCCCGGGTAGGCCCTGCAAAGGGCATAATTGTCGTCGTTTGACAAACGGCATACTTCATAGGTCTCCTCTTGATTGAGACCGAGCAATATCGGGGTTGTCTGGCTGAGGGCCTGCACGTCTATGCCGTACTTTTCCATGAGTCCAAGCCTCACCTCGGGGTCCGCGTTCTGTGGAGGAAAGGGGAACTCCTTTCCCTCACCGTAATACTGGTATTTCCTGACTATGTCTGCTACGGACTTGGAAATATGGTGACAGTAAACATCAATTATCATGTTTTTCTCCCCTCATGTATTGATCGATCTTGGCCGCGAAACGTGCTATCGAGAAACTTGGGAGCCCCGTTTCACCTTCTCTACCTGGCATATAAGGGACTTGAAGCCAGGGAACCCGGAGATGGGATCCAGGTAATCAGGATCGATGAGTCTGTTGACCTCCGGCCGGCTGTAACCATGAAAGATACTAATCACTCCCGGAGGAACGATCTCCGTAATGTTCGCCTTTGCCCTTATGGAATTCCTGGGAGTCGATAGAATGACCTCTTCACCCTGGGATATGCTTCTTTCCCTTGCATCCCTGGGATTGATATCCAGCATGGGCTCGGGCCTGAGCATGCGTGTCCAGGGGAGTCTGAAGGTCCTTGAGTGGATGAACATGGGCAGCCGGGCCCCGGTGGTCAGTATCAGTGGGTAAGAATCCTTTAACTCGGGCCTGGAAATGGGGCTTAACCCTGGTTCCTGAAAACTGGGCAAGGGTTCAAGGCCCGCCTCGCTTAATATGGTGGAGGTAAACTCCATCTTTCCTGATGGAGTGGGAAAACCTGTCTTCTCGTATTTCCTGTAGTGGACCTCTGGTACGTGCTTCAGTGCCATCCCCTTTGGGTGTTTCTTGAGTTCCGCGATCTTTATTCCCGTCGGTTCAAGGATCCAGTCCACATTGGCCTCGTAGCCCTCCTGCATCAATGAGTCACCCGGAGCGATTCTCCTTGCCAGATCGAAGACGATATCCGCATCTGAACGGGACTCCCACAGGGGATCGATCACCGGTGCGGTCCACATGGCATACCTTTCGGGATAGAACTTGAGTTCGCTCCTCTCAAAGGAGGTGCACGCAGGGAGCACGATATCGGCCACCATGCAGGTATCGGTCATGAAAAGGTCGACATTGACCATGAAATCCAGCTTCTTGAGCCTCTCCAGCATGAAATCCGAACCGGGCCACATGCGGTGATTCATCCCAAAGGCCACAACAGCGCGTATCGGATAGGGTTCAGGGTTTTGTATCTGAAAGGGCAGGTGCATGGACTGGGCTTCCTGAATGATCCGTGACCAGACCGGGTATTTGTCCTGGCCCATCCTGGGGGCCATCGCCGACCAGGGTTTGGATTGTTCGTACTCGTGCTGCCGGGTCTCCAGGCCTGCTGACACGTAGAGATAGGTATCTGGGTGGACCACGTTTCCGCCTTCACGATCAAAATTTCCCGTCAACCCGATCAGCGCTATCAGGGCGCGATGGTTTTGGATGCCGTTCGTGTGGTGTACGGTCGGGCTGGCGCCGATCATCAGGGCTGAGGGCTTTGTGGTGGCATAGACTCTGGCCGCTTCCCTTACAAGGTTTGAAGGCACTCCGGTGATTTTCTCTGTTTCCTCGGGCGAGAATCTTTCCACGTAGGCGCGGTACTCTTCGAAGCCCAGGGTCCAGTTTTCCACGAAATCCATGTCAAAGAGTTCTTCTTCGATTATCACGTTGGCCATACCATGGGCCAGCGCACCTGATGTTCCAGGCCTTATGCGCAGGTGTATGTCCGCATGGGTGGTCATGGGAGTGATCAGCGGACCTACCTCTATGATTTTCATTCCCTTCTCCCTGGCATCGAGAAGCCTTCGGATGGCCGATGGGTTGGAATAAAAGGGATTCCTGCTCCATACCAGGAGGCACCTGGTCTTCCCGATCTCAGGGTCACCGAAAAAACCATAGGTCAGCTTGGCCGCCGCCACGGTAGCGGTATGGCAGACACTGGATTCCGTACAGTAGTTGGGTGAACCGAAGCTATGGGCCAGCCTCTTTACAAAGGGTCTCATCCACTTGGGATACCCCACGTAGAAAGCCACTGCTTCAGGCCCCGACTCCTGCTTGATCCTGTTCAGGGCATCCCCGATCCTGTCCAGGGCCTCGTCCCACGATATGGATTCGAACTGGCCGGAACCCCTCTCTCCCTTGCGCAGGAGCGGGGTCTTCAACCTGTCCTTGTGATAGATGTATTGCCTGCTGGCCGCACCCTTGGGGCACAAAGTTCCTGCGCTGTGGGGGTGGTCCTTGGTTCCTTCTACCTTGATGACGACTCCATCCTTCACATAGGCATCGATGCCGCAATGGGACCCTGGATTGCATATTGAACAAATGGTATGTCGAACCTCAATACCGGGCCCGGGCACTTTCCCTTCCCTGTCCCCGGCCGTTCCCTGGTTGCTGGTGCTTGATCTTACCACTGGTATTCTCTCCTCAGCCCATCTCTTATCTTGACACTCACCGAAATCGGATCAAACAGATTGTAACAAAATGGTGCCTAAGTTG
Organism: Deltaproteobacteria bacterium; assembly: GCA_019308525.1. The sequence continues at coordinate 7,873 of JAFDIC010000038.1, read as the reverse complement.
ATACTTTCTTTGATTTCGACCTCGATGATCTTTTTTTTATATTCCTTGTATGTTATCTCGATGGTATACCTGCCGCTGTCTTGTTCCAGCCTGTCAATTTTGAAATCGCCGTAGTTATCCGCTGTGGCCTCCCCGAGCTTTTCTCCGCCCTTTCTCAAAACAACCTTCGCCCCTTCGGCACAATCCACAATCCCTTCCCTTTCAAAGGCTATGCTGCCGGCAAGGAAACATCTCAAATAGCGATACAGGTTCCTGTACAGCACCCTTGGGCTGGTCCGGTACTCAGGATGGAAGGCCTCCAGCCCTTCCTCTTCAACGATTCTATTCATGTCCTCCTCTTCCGCCTTCAATACTCTCAAGGCCCCTGTCGGACATGCCTGGACGCACCTTGGTTCCTTCCAGCCCTCATCAAGGAGATGCGCGCAAAAGGTGCATTTCTGGGGGACACTCCTTTCCTCGTTCCACCATATCACCCCGTAGGGGCAGGATTTCGGGATGTCCCTCTGACCCTTGGCCCTCTCGGGGTCAATAATGACAATTCCGTCCTTCCTCTTGTAAACCGCGCCATCCTTTGCCGCCCTGATGCAGGGTGCGCTATCACAATGCATACAGGGTACGGGCAGATATGCCACGTCTATCAGGGGAAACTGTCCCCTCTCTTTGCGCAGGATATCTATCCAGCGCTGTCCGTGCAAGGGCTGGGAGACGGAATACCCCGGCCAGTCGTTTCCCACGAATTCGTCTTTACAGGAAAGGAAACAGTTGTTGCAGTTTTCACACTTTTCCACATCTATTATCATGCACCAGCCTGTCATTTTTCCCCCTCCGTCCCCTTCCATTTCTCTATTTCCACGAGGCACGAATTTGCAGCCATGGCATGGGATTTCTCTATCATCATCCTGCTGGGTGTCAACTGGTTGATGCACCCGCCCCGATCAACGGAAGAACCGGGCTCTCCCAGGGGGTCATAAACGGCGGAAGATTCGTAGGAATGCACGACTCCCGGAGGGATACGCTCAGTGATCTGGGCGGCGCATATTACGGCTCCCCTGTCATTGAAGACCTTGACCAGGTCATCTTGCCCTATACCTCTCCTCTCTGCGTCCCTGGGATTGATCCTTACGATCCAGTAGTAGTATCCGTCCACGAGCAACCGGTGATCCTTCACGTCATTGATCGTGCTATCCTTTCCGTCCCCCAGGGTGTGGAAGCTGAACCTGGGGTGTGGTGAAATCAACTGCAAAGGGTATTTCTCGTAAAGTTCCCTGGTATGATGCCCTTCCCAGGCGGGGATATATTTGCTGATGATCGGCCTCTCGGGATCTTCCGGGTCAAAACGTTTCAGGCTGGAGCACTCGAATTCGATCTTTCCCGACTGGGTCTGGAGTCCCATTCCGTACTTCCCCGTGTAGTCGGCCGGCAGGGGTGCCAGCTCAGGGGTATCCTTTGGCCTTCCTTCGGCAAACCATCGATAGGAGACCGGGTCCCTCAATTCCTCCGGGGGCGCGGGGATTACAAAGTATCCCTTTTTGAGGAATTCTTTCCAGGAAATGTGCTCCGGCAGGTCCGTGGCGTCAAAGAGTCGCTTGCACCAGTCCAACTCTGTAACGCCTTCTGAGAACAGGGCTGAAAGACCGAGCCTCTTGGCCAGATCCAGAAAGATCTGAAAATCGGACTTGGATTCGCCCAGTGGCTCAATACACTTGTGCTGCAATACCGCTACCCGATGATTACACTGCGTGAAGCTATGCTGCACGTAGCCGCCGCAATTTGCAAACTCGCTTATGTCCCACCTCTCGAAACTGGTGCAGGCGGGTAGCAGTATGTCAGCAAACTTTGCCTCCCCCTCGAACCAAATGGACTGGTTTACAACGAACTCCAGGTTTTCGGACCTGTAAGCCCTGGCATAACGATTCGTATCCGACATGGTGCCGAAATGGGAACCTCCGTACTTGTAGTACAACCTTATCGGTGAATGGCCGGGTGTCGGATACTCAAACTTCAAGAACTGTCCCTCTATGGTCTTTGCGTCAGTGGGGTATCCCTCACACCTGCCTTCCAGGATGGCCTCGGGGATCCTGAGCCTTGGAACCCTCTGGTACACAGTATTCACCGAGGCAAGCTGGGGCATCCGCTGGTACAGGTGCACGGCCAGCGCCGTCCCCTCGATATCCCCGGAAAGGCCCCCTTCCGCGTAGCCGGGAAAGTAGAAACTCGTGTCCACCGGTGTCCCCTGCTGCATGCAGCCCATGTTCACCCCGGGCTTGCCCAGCCCCTGCATGGCCATGAGGCATACCATTGAACGGGCCCACTCACTGCCCGTGGCACAACGGCACGCACTTCCAAAACCGACGATCCCCCCGGCGGCAAGGTATGTGCGCTTTGTCCCCCACTCCCTTGCCAGGGCCCGGACATCCTTTGCAGGGACTCCCGACTCTCCCTCTTGCCACTCCGGGGTCTTGGGAGCGCCGTCTTCCCTGCCCAGGATGTAATCCCTCCATTTGGCGAACCCTACTGTCCTCTTTTCCACGTAATCCTTGTCATAGAGGCCTTCAGTGATCCAGACGTAGGCTATCGCCAGGGCGAGGGCATTACCGGTGGCAGGTCTCGGGGCCAGCCATTTGCCCCCGAGAAGCGCCGCCGTGTGATTGTAATAGGGATCTATGTGAACCATCTTGATCCCAAGGTCTTTCAACCATTGGCGGCGTATGGTCCCCTCAAAGGCCCCGTAGACCCCGCTGGTAGCTTCGGGATCACTGGACCAGAAGACCACCATCTCACAGTTCCTGAGGCAATCTTCAACCGTTCCATAGGTCTCCCCTGCGCCAAGGCGCATACTTTGGCCCCAGTGGTGCATCGCCCCCCAGTACCACCCCTCCCAGCTATCCGGATTATGCACCACAGGTGTAAACCCGATGGAATTGAAGAACCTGATCCTTGCACTCAACCAGTACCCCAGGATCCCCCAGGTGTGGTGGGAACCGCTGCCATTCAAGATCGCCCCCGGGCCGTATTCTCTCTTCACCCTCATGATTTCTTCAGCCACCATATCAAGGGCCTCGTCCCAGCTTATCCTCTCGTAACCAGAGATCCCCCTGTTCCTACAGTTCCTCTTGCCCGACGGATCGAAGTCCACCCTCTTCATGGGATACAAGAGTCTATCCTTGGAATAGATCATGGATTTCCAGGCCAGGGTGTGGGGGGAAACCGTTGTCTTGCGCGGTGGAGTGAAGGACCTTCCCCTCGCCTTGATAGTCCAGGGCGCAGCATCCTTTTCGTCAAACTCTATGGGGGTGATCCTTATTAACCTGCCACCCTTGACGTACACAAACACGGGGCCGCCGTTGGTATTGCTCGTATATCTCCTGACACCTCCTCCCACGTCCGTGCCATAGTCCAGACCTGCGGAAAGCATGAGGCTCAAGGTCTCCATGAACCAGGAAGTCAACTCGTCCGGACCCTCCAGCCCCAGTTGGAAGTTCTTCATGGCATTGATCTGATCGAGCTGGTCCCTGCCTGGCTTCATGAGCTTAGCCGCCAGCACGGCATTTCTGAAAATAACCGTAATGTCAGGATTCGGGTGAATACCGCTCCTGGAGGTGACCTTCCCGTTTTTGAACGTAAAATGCCTCCCCGCCGAGCCGTCCTTGATCTTTATTTGCGCGGTGAAATTCTTCTCCTTGAGACGCTCCTTGAAAAAAGGATGCTTCTTTGCAGCCCGCTTCAACATCTTCTCTATTCCATAGAGAATCAAAGAGAACTGGGTCTTTTCAAAAGCCATCAACCAACCTCCTCCAGGCTCCTAGTTGGACTTCAATTTTCCTCCCTCCCTGAACATTGGGGCCTCCCACCCTTCTCTCCCCCCGGTCAGAGCGATCTGCCAGGGCCCCTTTTATGCTCCCCTATCTCCTGCCGGGTCTTCTGGTGGCTTCCAGGAGGTGTTCCTGGAGCCTTTTCCGCGACCTTTCCATCTCTTTGGAGGTCCACTCCTGGAACCCCTTTCCGCTCTTGAAGCCCAGGTGCCCCTCCTGGACCTTTTTCCTCAGTAAAGGCGATGGATTCGGGGAATTCTCAAGGTGTTTCAAGATATAGTCGTGTATGGCCAGGACCAAGTCAGTCCCTACCATGTCGGCATTCTCCATGGGGCCCAGCACCGGCAGCCTCAAGCCGAAGCCATACCTGACACATTCATCCACCGTGGCCGCGTCCGCAATGCCCCGCTCCACGATGGATATGGCCTCTCTCCATAATGCATGCTGAAGCCTGTTCCCCACGAACCCCGGAACATCCTTGTTTACCCTGACCGGGTGTTTTCCAACGTCCTTGAGAATCCCGATGGTCCTCTCCATCACCTCCTCGGAAGTATCCCTGCCCTTGACCACCTCCACCAGGGGGATCAAGTAAGGAGGATTCCAGAAATGGGTGCCCACGATGCGCTCTCTCTGCCGGGATTTTTCCGCAATCTCGGTGATACTGATAACCGAGGTATTGGTGGCCAGGATGGTGTCCGGGGGGCAGATCTGGTCCAACTCCTTGAATACATCCTGTTTCAGGGCCAGGTCTTCTGTCACCGCCTCCACCACGAACTGTGCACCGGCGGCAGCCTCTTTCAGGTCCGTCGTGGTCTTGATCCTTCCTATGGCAGGCTCGATATCGTCTCTTGTCCCTATTCCCTTCTCTGACATGAGATCAAGGTTGCCACGCACATTTTCCAGGGCCTTGCCAAGGAGTTCCTCTTTCACATCCATGAGGCTCACCGCGCACCCGTGAACCGCAAAAATCTGGGCGAGCCCATGCCCCATGAGCCCGGCGCCTACGACCGCAATCTTGCTCTGATTCAATGCCATGACTCTTACCCCGCTGTGTACCCGCCGTCAACGTAAAGAATGGCCCCGGTCATGAAGTCAGACGCCCTGGAAGAGAGAAAGATCACCGTGCCCAGGAAATCTTCCGGTTCACCCAGCCTGCCTACGGGGATACGCCTTAAGAAATTCTTGTAGAATTCACTGTCATCAAACATCCACTGGGTCAGGGCAGTCCTGAATACGGTCGGCGCAATGGCATTGACATTGATCTTGTGAGGGCCCCATTCGCAACCCAAGGACTTTGCCAGAAGGGAAATCGCCCCCTTTGACGGGCTGTAGGCCGTGTAGTTTGCCATCCCCAACATCCCCCTTGTAGAAGAGAGCAGGATTACCTTGCCGCCCCTTCCCTGCTCGATCATGACCCTGCCCACTTCCTTGCAGTAGAGATACGTCCCCTTGACGTTAACATCCATGATCATCTCCCACTCCTCGACCGGCTGCTCAACGATGGGGGCCGTCTTGTTGACACCCGCCGCGGTGATCAAGATGTCGATCCCACCGTACTTCTCCACCGTATCCTTTACTACCTTTTTTACGTCTTCCTGATCTACGGGTGACCCCGCGGAAAACGCGGCCACGCCTCCCTCTTTCTCGATATCCTGCACCAGGGCCTTGAGTTTATCCTCTGTCCTGCCGGTAGCCATGATTCTTGCTCCGGCCATTGCCAGTCCCATTGCGGACATTCGGCCAAAGCCCCCTGTCGCTCCCGTTATGAGAGCGACCTTTCCACTGACGTCGAACAGGTCTTTGAGCAGGTCCACGCCCTTTTTTGTCGCCATGTCTCTCCCTCCTTGTCTTCTTTTCGCCTCTTTCTTTTTCATCCAGCGTGCGCTAATTGTCCATACCTCTCCACCCCAAAACTTCATGAACCTTGATCCAAGGCATTCCTCCTAAACGGAACGTCAGAAATTCACCTTGTCCAGGCCCTTCAGACCCAGCATCTGCCTGGCATCATCCGGTGTCGCCACCTCCAGGCCAAGTTCCCTGGCGAACCGGATGGCCTTCTCCACGAGCTCGGCATTGCTCTTTGCCAGTTCACCCTTGCCCAGATAGAGGTTGTCCTCAAGGCCGACCCTCATGTTCCCGCCCATCACCATGTTCACCACGCCCATGGAAAACGAATGTCTCCCGGCCGCGCAGACAGACCACTGGAAGTCTCCGAAGGTCTGTCGTGCGGTGTTTACCAGGTGAACGAGGTTCCCCACAGTTGCCTGGATCCCGCCCAGAATTCCGAGCACGAACTGAAGGTATATTGGTTTTTTCAGAAAGCCTTCGTCCATGATCTGTTTCAAGTTCGTGATATGCCCCACGTCATAGATTTCAAGTTCCGGCCGCGTATTGACTTCATTCATGGTCTTGCAGAACACCTTCAAGGACGTAAAGGTGTTAGGGAAGATGAAACCTTCCGTGCTCGCAAGAAAATCCTTTTCCCAGTCGTACTTGAACTCCTTGTACTTGTTGAGCACGGGATAGAGGGCAAAATTCATGGACCCCGCGTTGAAGGTGGCCATCTCGGGCTTCAGTTCCCTTACCACGGCTATCCTTTCCTCTGGGGTCATTGTCGCAGTTCCGCCGGTGGTGACCGTGACAACCAGGTTTGTCTTCGCCTTTATCCCGCTCAGGATCTCCCTGTATATCTCTATGTCCGTCGTGGGCTTTCCGTTGTCTGGATCCCTGGCATGAATGTGTACCACCGTGGCCCCCGCCTGTTCACACCTGGCTGCTTCGTCTATGAGTTGTTGCGGGGTGATGGGCAGATAGGGTGACATGGAAGGTGTATGAATATTTCCTGTCAGGGCCGCTGTAATAATGATTTTAGCCATTTCCAACCAGTCCTTTCATTTGGGTAATGGGTTGCATTCGCCTGCGTCCCACGCCGGCATCGAGTAAAGCACCTTCCCGTGCCGTGGGGGCTATTCGCCCCCCTGTGGCAGGAAAGTTCCAGCCCCCGGCAAGGCTCTCGGGGACAGTCCCGGTCTGCGGAGGTGCCGCTGGACCTTAGTCCGGGTAGTTGATCACAACCAGCATGCTGGCAGGCTTATTGGTATTGTTGATGATCGCCCTTCCTTCGTTCGGGCCGATGTATATGGAATCCCAGGGCTTGAGGACGATTTCCTCCTTCTCCGTCTTTATGGTAACTTCTCCCTCCAGCACGAAGTAGATCTTTTCGGTGTCTGTGGCGCCGAACTCGGCCCCTCCCTGGGGAAGGAAGTGGGAAAGTCCCATCCAGAATTTCTTGGCCCCGCTCTCTTCCTTGCCGTGCAACCTGAGTGCGGTCATGTTGAAATGTCCTGGTGCGTCGTAGGGTTTTACATCCTTGATCTCCACTTTTTTCATGACTTGTTACCTCCCTTGTTCAGTTTCTTGAAAACCGTTTTCGAGAGCTCCCTTGCTCCCAATATCCTCCCTGTCACTCGAATAATGGAGCAATATCCCGCTCCACTCCCAATTCCCCCAAGTCGACCACTCTTGGAATGTTATCTGTTTGCAGGAGTGGAACTAGAGGAATATTGTTCCGATGTTTACGCTCTCCTTGACTTCCACGCTCAGTTTCTTTTCCCTGTATCCCGGGTACTCTACCAGGAGGTCGTACCTTCCACTGTTTTCCTCAAGATTGTCCAGCTTGAAGTCCCCGTAGTTATTTGTCTCGACAGCATCTATGCCTTTGTTTCCTTTGCTGAGCGTCACCTTTGCCCCTTCTGCACATTCGTCCTTGTCCTGCAATACAACGTTCCCCGCGATAAAGCATTTCTCGTGGCGATAGAGATTGAGGTAGTAGACCCTGGGCTCTGCCTTCAAGCCGGGCATCAAGACCTCAAGGCCTCTTTCCTCCCTGATCCTCTCCATGTCACTATCCTCGACACAGATCATTTCCAGTGCACCCGTAGGGCATGCTTGGGCACCCCTGGGTTTGTCAGCCCCCTCTTCCAGGAGGTGAACGCAAAAGGTGCATTTCTGGGGCAGCGCCTTCTCCGCGTTCCACCAGATCGCGGCATACGGGCACGAAT
>JAFDIC010000433.1 GCA_019308525.1 Deltaproteobacteria bacterium | reverse complement strand
ATCTCGCGAAAGCCCGTAAAGATGGGCCACATAGGCGTCGATCTCGGCACGCAATTGCGCCCGGTCACCGGTGTCGCGCCGGTCGGGAAGGCGATCATGCACCCCGCAATGCGGGCCCCATTCGGGAGTCAGTTTTCTCGCTTCGTCCCGCAGTCGGCGGCGGATTTCCTGCTCGTGCGCCGGTCCGTAGGTGTCGATGGGTGCAGATGGGGGATACCAGAAGTCGGGGGATTGCCAGTCGGTTGAAAAAATGTTCTCCCAAAGCTTCTTAAATTCATCGTTCACACAAATAAGCCTCATGGATTTCGCTATAACGGCAGGAAATGATTTGAGAATGGCGCTTTCCGTCTCTCGCGGGACAGGAATTGTCTTCATGTAGAAGAAATTCATATGATTCGTAATCTTCTGACGGATCACAAAATCGACACAAAATGATGCGAGAAATGTAGCTAACCATATTCCTTCTAAATCATTCGGACCGTTTGACCCTTTGCCTGTGTTTTTGGGAACTACTGTTGGTAACGTGTTCCCTATCCAGCATGGAGGTACTATCGACGCAATCAACGTTCTTTCATTAGTGCTAGCAGCGACATCCCGAAATCCCACTCGATAATGCCTGCCCTCCCAGGCATTATCCCCAAGCGCTTCTTCTACCTCATCCTTATCGAGCCAATAGCGCGGTTGCTCAAACGCGCTGTCAAAAAGCCAGATCATCTTGCCTTCATAAAGCGGGCAATCTGTCGGCGTTGTCTTGAATAAATGGCTATGATTGGTCATGTCGAGCTCACGTCTGAACTTAACATTCCAGGTATCCTCCAGTTTCTCCCCCAGCAGCGGCCAGTCACCGTAAATCTTGGCAGTGACATCAATATCCCGCTGGCTCTTGAACTCCATGACGCTCAGCGTATCAGGCGAAAACTTCTTGACCTGCTTCACGCTCATCTTCAACGCATTGGCATCAATGGCCGGCAAGCGTTCTGGATCGTGTTCCATGAAGGCGCAATTGAACCGGTCTGTCTTTCCGCCTTTCTGTGCGCAGAACAGGACAAACTTGAAACTGCGATGGATATTGAAGATGGCTCGACGATTCTCAAAGCAGTAAAGAAACTCGATACGGCTCTGGTTGAAGAACATCTCCCGCAACGGCTGGCAGCCCTGGTCTGTGTAAATGCCGCTGGGCACCACGATGCCCATGCGACCGCCGTCAGCCAGCACGGTAAAGAACTGTTCCAGGAAGAGCTTGAACGTGTTGATATCACCCTTGCCCAGGGCGCTGTAGTTCAGAGGCTCCTTGAAATAGGCGCTCTGTTCGGCGAATGTGTCGCAATATTCCTGCCACCTCTTTGCGATGGCAGGATTGTCGGCCATCAGCTTTTTGGAGACTCGATTTGCTTCCTGCTTCTTGTAGGATCGAAATTTTGGATCGTAGTCCGAGAAAAATTCCTGGGAGTTTGGTTTAACGATATCCCACGGCGGATTGCCGACGGTAGCGGAGAAGCCTCCCGCTGCATCCGGCTCAAAAACGTCAGGGAACTCCAGGGGCCAGTGGAAGAAATTGTGCCGGTCGCGATAGGCCTCGCCCGATTTCAGGATCTCCGGCAGGGCAGGGTTCAAACTGTTTTCTACGGGCTTTCCTGTTGCCAGGCACTCAAAAAGGTCTTTGTAATCGCCGGCCTGGATGTCGGAGTCCATGAGGTAGGCTGTGTACAGATCAGCCAGGGGTCGCAAATTTGCGGTTGCATCCAGGGCTTCCTCAAGGGCGGCCTTTTGGCTGTCGGTATCGTCTTCATCGATTTGGTTTATGGATGCCACCCCCCGAGCGGCCTTTGCCAGGAGACTCGAGAGATCGTTGTAATCAAAAAGCAGTCTTTGTGGGTTCTTCTTTTTCTTGCTTTCCTTTTTGCGTTCGGGAATGGATGCAAGCTGATTGAGGGACCGAATCCCGATCAGGCTGTTACCGCAGCGCAGGTGGTGATCGAGGAAGGTCAGTCTGTGATCACAAGCAAAACAGTTGAGCCAGAGCGAGAGCTTGGCCAGGTTTACAGCCAGCGGGTTGAGATCAACTCCGTACAGACAATGGCGGGTAATGCGCCGCCGCCAATCGTTGGGGCGGCTGGTGACCGAAACCATCATCCCCTCGACATAAGGCACTTCCTCGAGCAGAGCGACGACCAGTCCAGCCATCTGGTTGGCCGCATCCACTAGAAAGTGACCACTGCCCATGGCCGGATCACAGACCTTGAAGTTTAGAACTTCTTCTTCGGCGAAACGCTCCACAAGGGCAGCGGCAGATTGTGCTGCACCGCGCCGTGCTCCGGCATCATATCCCTTGCGAGTCTGCTCCAGAAACTCGTCAAAACGGCCACGATATTCACGCTCAAAGGTCTCTCGAAGCGGCTGAATGATTGTCTTTTCATTGAGAAAACGAACCAGTGATTCCGGGGTGTAATAGGAGCCAGTTTGTTTGCGTTCCAGAGCGGATTCGCCGAAATAGACCTCTCCCTTCTTGATCAGTGTGTCGCCGGCCCGTTTTTGGGTCTGATAGGCCAATAGATATTCAACCCCGTTTTTGGTGCGGCGGCGAATGCGGTCGGCATCGGCAAGCTGGACCGTGTATTCCAGGATGGTCTCGTAGAGTTCACCCAGATGGCGGACTTCCAAATCTTCGTATGGAATGGGGTATTCTTCTTCCGGGTCGTTATTATAAGGCTCGACAAAAGCAAGCAGGTAAAGCGCCCGGGAGAGGAAATCGTTGCGCAGCTGATGTTGACCCAGGAATTTTTCTTCTTCATCATCGAACAAACCGCCGTTATAACCCATAATGCCGTATTCCGGGTCACCATCGTTTACTGCATTGATCAAGCCTTTCAGATGCTTCCAAAGATCGTACTGACCTGTGTCGCGGAGGGTGCCCCAGCGGAACTTACGGGCCTCCTGGCAGAGGGCTTGAATGGAATGCCGTCGATAAAGCTCGACTTTATCGGGGTCGGACGGCAGCAGCCTCCTGGCCTCGGCGTAAAAGAGAAACAGGCAGCGGTAAATGAGTTTAACAGCGCTCTCGAATATTTCGGCTCTCTCTTTATCAGTGTATTCTTCGCCGCTTTTCTTCGTGTCAAAAATGAAACCGTTGCAGATGTACTGTAGCACCTCATACACTTGGTCAAGGAACGGTTTCTTAATTTTGGGGCATCGCAGATTCGTGTGGGTAACCCCCATATCTTGTGTTTATGTACTGATGACCTGGAAGGCTCCTGGCTT